>JANOYI010000479.1:0-2109 GCA_031428795.1 Ilumatobacteraceae bacterium
ATTCGTGGGAGACGTTCGAGGCGCTGAAGTCGATGGAGCTAACTGCGCTGAGCTATCCCGAGGAATACGGCGGCAGCGGTGCATCGCTGGTCGTCCAGGCAATCGTGACGGAAGAGCTGGCGCGGGCCTGCGTCTCCACCAGCCTGCAATTCCTGATTTCGAAGTTGGGCATGTTGCCTGTCATCAACTTCGGCTCGGACCAACTGAAGTCGAAGTACATCCCACGCATCTGCAGGGGCGAGAGCCAGTGCAGCTATGGCCTCAGCGAACCCGACGCCGGCAGCGACGTCGCCTCGATGACCACCAAGGCTGTGGCCGACGGCGACAGTTGGATCATCAGCGGCACCAAGTGTTGGATCACCAACGCGGGCATCAGCGATCTGTACACCGTGTTTGCACGCACCTCGGGCGACCGCCACAAGGGAATCACCGCCTTTCTGGTGGAGGCCGAGTGGGGTGTGCAGGTGGACAAGCTTGAGCACAAGCTGGGCATCAAGGGTTCGCCAACGGGTGTCATCCGCCTCGACGAGGTTCGAGTGCCCGATAAGAACCGGATCGGTGAAGTGGGCGAGGGGTTCGCCGCTGCGATGCACACACTCGATCGCAGCCGTCCGACGATTGGAGCGCAGGCAGTCGGTGTTGCGCAGGGCGCGCTCGACTTCTCGGTCGGCTACATGAAGGAGCGGCGCACCTTCGGCCGCGCGCTGTCGGAGAACCAGGGTCTGCAGTGGATGGCTGCGGACTGTGCGATGAACATCGAGGCTGCCCGCGCGCTGGTGTATCGGGCATGCGCAATCGCCGACGAGGGCGACCCGCGCGGCGAGCTGTCGATGGCCGGTGCGATGGCGAAGTGTTTTGCCTCCGATACAGCGATGCAGGTGACCACCGACGCGGTGCAGTTCGTCGGCGGTTATGGCTACACCAACGAGTTTCCCGTCGAGCGCATGATGCGCGACGCCAAGATCACCCAGATCTACGAAGGCACCAACCAAATCCAACGCATGGTGATCGCGAAGAAGCTGTTCAGCTAGCTCTTTCGGTCCAACTGGTGTTGCTCTATGTTGCCCTTTTCCGAGGTTCTCCCTAGTTCCTTCCCTAGTTGATAGTCTCCCGGCATGGCAACACTTCGTGAGCGCAAACCGGGGGTGTGGGAGGTGCGCGTGTTCGTTGGCAACGACGAGCGTGGACGTCCGAAGCAGGTGAGTCGGACCGTGCGTGGTACCAAGCGCGCCGCGCAGAGAGCGGCTGCCGAGTTGACCGTGGCCCCTCCTGCGGCCTCTGACGGTCGAACGGTTACCGATGCGTTGGAGGCGTGGATCGAGACGCACGCGCCCACGTGGGCGGCGTCGACGGTGCGCGACCAGACCAGCCGGGCCTCGCTGGTGAAGGCCGACAAGATCGCCCGCATGCCGCTCGCCCGACTGACCGTGGCCGACGTGGATCGCTGGCACACCCGCGTGCGGGCGGCGGGGGTGGGCGAGTCGTCGCTGCGCAACCAGCACCTGGTGCTGAGAGCCTCGCTGTCGCAGGCTGCCCGCTGGGGCTGGGTCACCACCAACGTGGCTGCGCTGGCCACCCTCGGTCGTCGCACGACCAAGCCGCGGGCGGCGATGACGGCGGCCGACGTGCGTGCAGTGATCGAGGCCGGCGAGCGCTTCGACCCGGCCGCCGGTCTCGCGTTTCGCCTCGCCGCGATCACGGGCGCCCGCCGCGCCGAGCTCTGTGCACTCGTCTATCGCGATCTCGACGGCGACCGGCTGGCCATCGACTCCAGCATCGCGATCGAACGAACCGGTTCGGTGAGTGACAGACAGGTGCCCGCGCTCCTCGATGCGGCCACGAAGACCGGCAACCAGCGAGTGGTCCGCCTCGACGAGCGCACCGTCCATGCCATCGAGGCGCTCCGCAGGGAGCGCGAACGGTACGGCCCGTGGATGCTGCAGCCGGGGGAGCGGCCGCTGAACCCCGAACGCCTGACCGGCTGGTGGCGCCTTGCCCGCCGTGATGCAGGGATCGATGCACGGTGGCGGCTGCACGACCTGCGTCACTGGTCAGCCACCGAGGCGATCGGCCGCGGCCACGACATCCGCACCGTGGCCGGAAGGTTGG
>JANOYI010000480.1:0-12145 GCA_031428795.1 Ilumatobacteraceae bacterium
GCTCACTCGACGCCGAAGAGGTAGGGGTAGAGCGGTTGCCCACCGCGATGTACTTCGATCTGCACACTGGGGCGATTTTCTTCGAGCCACGCATGTATGACGTCGGTGTGGCCGCCGCTGGCGTCGCGACCTTCGATGACCGTCACGATCTCGCGACCGGGTTCGACGAGGTGCTCGAGCAACGCAACCGTGGCACCGTCGAGCGTGCCGCTGACCACGACGATTCCGTCGCCGCGCACGATGCCGATCCAGTCGCCCTCGGCAATTGCGCCCGCATCGCTGTTCGTTGCGCGAACGGCCTGGGTGACTTCACCCGTCGCCACCGACTCGGCCGACTCCGACATTTCCTCGGCATTCACGGAGGCGTCGGCTTCGGGGTCGTACAGCACAAGCGCGGCCAACGCCTCAGGCATCGACTTGGTGGGCACCACGAACACCGTCTTGCTCGTCAGCGCATCCAGCTGTTGTGCAACCGGGATGATGTTCTTGTTGTTTGGCAGCACGACGACCTGCTGCGCGTTGACTGCCTCAACGGCTGACAGCAGTTCTGCTGTCGACGGGTTCAGCGTCTGCCCGCCAGTTACCACACCCTGCACGCCGAGAGCGGCGAACAGTTCGGACAGCCCGTCACCGCTCGACACCGCAACGATTGCGCACGTGACGGGCGGCAGGCCGGCACCAGCCTTGGGAGCATGGCTGCCACCCAGCAGCGCAGCCTCGCGGTGTGCGTGCTCTTCGGCCACTTCCTCGAACAGGTCGGTGACACGAATCTGCTTCGGGCGGCCGCCAAGGTCGATGGCGACTTCGATGGCGGCACCGATGTCGTTGGTGTGCACGTGGCAGTTCCAAATGCCCTCGCCACCGACGACCACGATGCTGTCGCCGATCTCACCCCAGTCCTGCTTGAAGTTCTGGATCTTGCCGTCCTCCAAGTGGAGGAAGTACATGACTTCGTATCGCAGTTCACTGACGTCGACGCCGCCGTCGGTGGCACGGCGATGCGCTACGGCCTCCAATTGTTCGGCGGACGGGCCGTCGAACTCTTCGGGCTCGGGAATCGGCACACCGTCGACGACATGTAGCGCGGAATCAAGCAGCAGCAGGAAGCCCGCTCCGCCCGCATCGACCACGCCAGCGTCCTTGAGCACCGGCAGCATGTCGGGGGTGCGGTCGAGCGCCGACTTGCCGGCCGCACGAGCCGCCCGCAACACATCCACGAGCGAACCGCCCTCCTGCGCCGACACCTGGGCGGCATCGGCCGACTCGCGTACAACAGTGAGGATGGTGCCCTCGATCGGCTTCAGAACCGCCTGGTACGCAGCGGTAGAAGCGGCTTTCAGCGACTCGGCCACTTTCGCACCTGTGCCCTCGGTGGCACCCTTGAGGGTTCCGGCCATGCCACGCAGAATCTGGCTGAGAATGACGCCACTGTTCCCGCGGGCGCCCATCAGGCTGCCGTGACTGATTGCGTCGCAGGTGGGGGCCATCTCGCGGTCCGCCCCCTCCATCTCGGCAACGACCGCGTCCAGCGTGCGAGCCATGTTCGTGCCCGTGTCACCGTCGGGCACCGGGTACACGTTGAGCTTGTTGATGCCGGCGGCATGCGCCTTCATCGCATCGCGGAAGGTGATGACGGTGTTGCGCAGCGCATCGGAGCTGAGGTGTTCCAGGGTCGGCACGGCGGCCAGACTACTGATACCGCCCCTGATGGACACCCAACAGCCGCCCAACGGAGATGCTCGTCGAGGCTTGGCGG
Organism: Ilumatobacteraceae bacterium; assembly: GCA_031428795.1. GTDB lineage: Bacteria > Actinomycetota > Acidimicrobiia > Acidimicrobiales > Ilumatobacteraceae > UBA668. Next base: position 1,757 of record JANOYI010000480.1, read on the forward strand.
TTGCCGGAAGTTCGCTGGTAGCATCTTTGCGCTCGTTGAGATCGCTCGTGGAAGAAGTTACGTCATGGCAGCAGTATGTGAAGTGTGCAGCAAGGGCCCGAGCTGGGGTATGAACGTGTCGCACTCGCACCGGCGCACCAAGCGTCGTTGGAACCCGAACATCCAGCGGGTGCGCGCACTCGTCAATGGTTCGCCCAAGCGGCTCTATGTGTGCACCGGTTGCATCAAGAGCGGCAAGATCGTCAAGGCCGGCTGAGGCACCCCGTGCAGGGTGTCATCAAGAGCTTCGATCCGGCGTCGGCCGATGGTGTCGTCATGTGCGACACCGATATGGCTGACTACGACTTGGCCACCGATGCGCTCGCCGGTTCCATCTTCCGCATGCTGCGCCAAGGCCAGCGCGTGGTGTTCGATCTCGATGCGTCGGGCCGGGCAACCCGCCTGCGCCTCGGCAGCGAAGTCGACATGGAAACGCCCGGCGCGTAACCGCCGATCTGGTGAATGCGATCTGTCCCTGAGATGGCCGAATCGTAAAGAGATATAGGTCCTTGAATCTCCCGGCCGCAAGGTCGGGCTTTTCTTGTTTTATGGTCGAGTTTGTAAGACTGAGATCGAGCACAGCGCAGTGCCCATCCCTCGAAGGAGAATCCCGATGACTGGAACCACGAGCAACACTCGATTGCAGCAGTGGGTCGCAGATTGGGCAGCAATCCTTCAGCCGTCCGACATCTACTGGTGCGACGGTTCTGCCGAGGAGTACGACCGGTTGGCGCAGAGCCTGGTCGAAGCAGGCATCTTCACCAAGCTCGATGAGGCCAAGCGTCCCAACAGCTACTGGGCCCACAGCGACCCGGGCGACGTCGCCCGCGTGGAAGACCGCACGTTCATCTGCTCGGCGGAGGAATCCGACGCTGGCCCCACCAACAATTGGCGCGACCCGGCCGAGATGCGCGCCGAGATGAAGTCGCTCTACACCGGCGCGATGAAGGGCCGCACGATGTACGTCGTGCCGTTCAGCATGGGGCCGCTCGGCTCGCCGATAGCGCACATCGGCGTGCAGCTCACCGACAGCACCTACGTCGCCACCAACATGCGCATCATGACCCGCATGGGTCAGGGTGCGCTCGACGTGTTGGGCGACGGTGAATGGGTGCCGTGCCTGCATTCGGTCGGTGCTCCGCTGGAGCCGGGCCAGGAAGATTCGGCGTGGCCGTGCAACCCCGACAACAAGTACATCGTCCACTTCCCCGACACCCGCGAGATCATGTCGTTCGGCTCGGGCTACGGCGGCAACGCACTGCTGGGCAAGAAGTGCTTCGCGTTGCGCATCGCTTCGGTGATGGCACGCGACGACGGCTGGCTGGCCGAGCACATGCTGATCCTCAAGCTCACCAACCCGGCCGGCGAGTCGAAATTCATCGCAGCCGCGTTCCCCAGCGCGTGCGGCAAGACCAACCTCGCCATGCTCGTTCCCACGATTCCGGGCTGGAAGGCCGAGACGGTCGGCGACGACATCTGCTGGATGAAGCACGGCCCCGATGGCCGACTGTACGCCATCAACCCCGAAGCCGGTTTCTTCGGTGTGGCCCCCGGCACCGGGTGGGACACCAACGCCAACGCGATGCACAGCCTGCACGCCAACAGCATCTTCACCAACACGGCGCTCACCTCGCAGAGCGACGTGTGGTGGGAGGGCATGAGCGACGAGACGCCTGCCCGCGCCACCGACTGGAAGGGCAACGCCTGGACGCCGGAGAGCGACACGCCCGCCGCTCACCCCAATGCCCGCTTCACTGCACCGGCTTCGCAGTGCCCGTCGATCGCCGACGAGTGGCAAGACCCGGCCGGGGTGCCGATCAGCGCAATCTTGTTCGGTGGCCGCCGCCGTACGACGGTGCCGCTGGTCAACGAAGCGTTCGATTGGAACCACGGTGTGTTCCTGGGCGCCACGATGGGCTCGGAAACGACGGCTGCCCAGCAGAGCGCTGCGGGCGTTCTGCGCTTCGACCCGATGGCCATGTTGCCGTTCTGCGGCTACAACATGGGCGACTACTTCGCACACTGGCTGTCGCTGGGCGCTGCCGCCGACGCAGCCAACCTGCCGAAGATATTCTTCGTCAACTGGTTCCGCCGTGACGACGACGGCCGCTTCCTGTGGCCTGGCTACGGCGAAAACTCCCGCGTGCTGAAGTGGGTCTTCGAGCGCCTCGACGGCACCGCCGACGCCGTCAAGACCGCCATTGGCTACCTGCCGACGGCCGACGGTCTCGACACCACCGGCCTCGACGTCAGTGACGCCGACATGGAAGCGCTCTTGTCCGTCGACGTCGAAGGTTGGAAGGCTGCCCTGCCGCAGTTCGAAGCCCACCTCGCCCAGTTCGGCGACCGCCTGCCGGTGGAGCTGACCCACCAACTGAAGCAACTCGCAGCCGCCCTCTGACGCCGCGCGTCGCTACGCCTCCGGATACGTATAGGCGTACAACACCACCGCATCGCCGCCGTAGTGGAACAACACCACTCCCCCGGTGGCGCTCGGCTGATACTTTGATCCAGCCCTCTGACCCGACCCATCTCCGCTTCTGTCTCTCTACATCGGCGGTGAGATGCGGTAGTACCGCAGATCAACGCCAATGTTGGGGTGGGGGCTAGGTGTGCAGGAACATGGCTCGGATGCCGAGGCCCATGACGAAGAGGCTTCCGCCGCCGTACAGCAGGTATAAGCGATGCTTCAACTGGAAGCGGTAGCTGTAGATGATCGCGATTGTGATGATGGCGAAGAAGCCGTAGAACGCGTGGAACTGGGGCAGCAGAACCTTGTACCTGCCGACCAGGATCGCACCCAGGAATGCCTGCACGACGACGGCAATTTGGGCGGCGCCGATGAACCACCACAGCGCCTTTACGCGAAACGCTGGCAACCAGTGCGCAGCGAGCGCCCACAGACCGGCCAAAGCGTTGCCGATGACAACCACCCATGCCCAGGTCTCGTGGAAGTCCCTGACGGTTTGCAGCCCGCTGGCGATCACGTGCGAGCCCTTACTCGCCGCAGCCGACGCCGCCCACGAACGACAGGATCACGTCGGTGTCGGCGATTCCGGTGAGCACACCACGCAGGCCAGCCTCGATCTCGAAGCTCGGGCCACTGAACTCGTCCTCGGGCAGGACAATCGCGGCCGGGTACGCGGCGCGCAACTCGGCGACGGTCGACCCGACAGCGATGCCAGCGTCGGTGGCCAGACCGAACGGTGAGATATTGGCAGCAAACGCTGGCCCGTACGTGTACGCCGCGAAGTGGTGGATGGCGGTGATGTCGTCGGTGAAGAACAGCGACAGATCGTTCCAATCGACAAAGCGGATCTCAGCGCCGGGACAGCCAATTCCGTTTGCCGCCGCATCCAACCAACCGGAGTCGGTGGTGGGAATGCCCAGAATCGAGTTGACGTAGTCGACAACGCCATCGGCATCTGCATCGAACAGCGCATTGCCCAGACCGGCTGACGACAGCTGCAAGCCCCTGACTTTTGCGATCGTGGTCGTCGTGACTGCTGGCATCGTCGTCGTGGTCGTCGAGGTGGTGGACGTTGTCGTGGGCGCAGCCGTTGTCGTCGTTGCGGCGACCGTGGTGGTTGTCGCGACGGTGGTCGTCGTCGTTGTGTCCGCGCTACTGCTCTCATCGCTGCAGCCAGCGACAACGAGCACCGCCGCGCAGACCAGTCCCACAAGTGTTCGCCGTGACGTCATGGGCAAAGTCTGCCAGCACATTCGCGATTCGGCAGGTCAGGCGCCCTGTGACGCACGTTCAGCGGATCAACGTGTCGTTCAGCGGATCAACGTGTCGGCCTCGTGGCCACCCTCGACAAGGTGCAACACGCCGTCGGTCACGTCGACCACCGTGACCGAGCAGTTGTCGAGACTGCGGATGACCATTCGATCATCACCCAGCGCCGCACCGATGACAGCGTTGATGGCAATGAAGTGACTGGTGACCACCGTGTCGTTCGGCAGCTCTCGAATGGTCTGCGCCACGCCATCGCGAAACGCCGTGTACCGGGCACCCATCGCCGACCAGGTGCCGGCCATTGCCAGCCGCAGCCACTCGACGCGATCCGCCATGGCGACACCCTCGGGTGACGGAATCTCGGCCACGCCGGGCTCGATACGGGCCGCTGTCTTCCAGGCAGCGGCCAGGCCAGTGGCGGTTTCCTGACAGCGCCGTAGTGGGCTGGTGACAAGGTCGAGCGGACCGAGCGATGCCAGCCGTGCAGTCATTTCGCCAGCCTGATGACGACCGAGGTCGTCGAGACCTGGATCGGGATCGGTGTTCCACCCCGCTGCGGCGCGCCCATGGCGCACGAGGTAAATGCGGGTCACTCGAACAGCCAGCCCTCGCGCACCGGATGAAAGGCGCCCTTACGGATGTACCACTCGGTACCGAAGGCAGTGTTGAACTGCTCGTCGGGCATCGAGCTGAAGAAGCCGGCGTCGGTGATCTGGCTCTTGTGACAGCGAATGGACGCCCGCTTCACGTCCACGAACTCGCTGACATCAACCATGTGAGTGAGTTCGCTCTCCGGTGTGCCGAAGGGATTGCCGTCGTCGGCGGGTGCATCAGGGTCCCAGTCCTCGCCGTCGGGGCCGCTTGCCCCTCCGTTCTCACGAGCGAGATCGAAGAACCTCTTCATCGCATCACGGTTCATGGTCGACTCGAACACAGCAGGCGTGCCGGCCAGTTCGGCGGCACGGTGGCCAACGGTGTGCACCTTGATGTGGTCGGGGTGACCGTAGTTGCCGTGCCAGTCGTATGTGGTCAACACGTCGGCCGATTCTTCTTGGAGAATCTTCGCCAGTGCGCCTGCGGCTTCGTCCAACGGTGCCTGCACGAACGAACGGGGGTGCTGATTCTGCTCCCACCCAGTCATACCGCTGTCGGCGTAGTCCAGAAACTCCAACCGGGCGACGCCCAACGCTGCAGCGGACTGTGCAGTCTCTGCACGCCGCCGATCTACCAAGGTTTCACCCCTGACAAGATCACCTGGCGATTCGCCGTGGTCGCCGTTGGTGGCGACCACCAACACCACGCGATGGCCCTCAGCCACTGCGCGCGCTATTGAACCGCCCGTACTAATGCTCTCGTCGTCGGGATGTGCGTGAAAACAGACCAGCGTGCCCATCAGGACGACGCTACAGCTCCGCCAGCCACGAGCGACTCGATGCGAGCGCTGTCGAAACCCCAGTCGGCCAGAATCGAGCGCGAGTGCTGGCCAGCGTGGGCGGGTGGCGAATCGACCTCGGCGACGGTGCGCGAGAACCTTGGCGCCGGCGCCGGCTGGGTGGCGCCGGCAACCTCCACGAAGGTGCCACGGGCAACGTTGTGCGGGTGCTGTGCGGCCTCGCTCATGGTGAGCACCGGGGCAAAGCAGACGTCGGTGTGCTCCATCAGCGCGCACCATTCGTCGCGGGTCTTGCCGAGCATCACGTCGCGCAGGCGGTCCTTGAGGTGCGGCCACTGCGACTTGTCCATCTGCTGCGCAAACTCAGCGTCGCCGGCCAACCCGGTGAGACGCATCAGCTCGGCGTAGAACTGCGGCTCGATGGAGCCCAGCGAGATGTGCTTGCCATCGGCGCATTCGTACACGTCGTAGAAGTGCGCGCCGGTATCCAACAGGTTGGTGCCGGGCGCCTTCTCGTCGAACATTCCGATCGTGCGCATCGCCCAGAACATGCTCATCAGCGTGGCGGCGCCGTCGACCATCGCAGTGTCGACAACCTGGCCTTGACCGCTTCGCTGCGCTTCCAGCAGCGCGCACACCACTCCGAACGCGAGGAACATGCCGCCGCCACCGAAGTCGCCAACCATGTTGAGCGGCGGCACCGGCGTCTGCCCGCCGCGGCCGAAGTGAGCCAGCGAACCTGCCAACGCGATGTAGTTGATGTCGTGGCCAGCGGCCTGGGCGTACGGACCGTCCTGGCCCCAACCGGTCATGCGGCCGTAGACCAACTTCGGGTTGCGGGCGTGGCACTCGGCGGGGCCGATGCCGAGGCGCTCCATTACGCCCGGGCGGAAGCCCTCGATCAGACCGTCGGCCTTTTCCACCAGGTCGAGCAACGTCGCCACGCCATCGGGGTTCTTCAGGTCGAGCGCAATGTTGCGCCGGCCGCGCAGCAAGACGTCCCAGTGGGCCGTGTCAGGGGCAGGACCTCGAACGGCCTGCACCCGCTCAACACGGATCACCTCGGCGCCCATGTCGGCCAACATCATGGCGGCGAACGGGCCAGGCCCGATGCCAGCAATTTCAATGATTCGATACCCCGTAAGCGGTCCAGACATGCCCGCTGTTCTAGTACGCGAACCTCCGACGATCGCCATTGAGGACAGCGCGAGACCCTCCGGACCCGCACCGTGAATTCAATGGTGCCGGCGCCGACGTCGCGACCATTGATTTCAAAGTTCGGCCCCGAACTTTCACGGCGACGAATGCGATGAGAGGAGGACAGGTACTATCGGGCGATGCGACGCATTTGGGAAGGTGTGCTTGTCGTCGCCGCGCTCGCGCTAGGGGCGTGCACATCGCAGTCTGAGGAGCCACGCCAACTGGCGCCGTTGCCCGGAGTGACCACTGCGTCGACAGTTGTCGCAGCAACCCCCACTCTCGATCCCGCAGGGACTACGACGGCTGTTGCCGAGGCCACCCCATCGACGCACGTTGCAGCAGGCTGGCCGTTCGAAGACTTTCGCTCGGTGCTTCGACTGGGTGGCCAGACTGTGCTCGGCAGCGGTTGCGGCGCGGAGGGGACTGTCGGCGAGGTCATCCCCGACGGCTGGTGGCTAGGCACCATCACGGCGGACGGCAACAGCCAGCTGCAGGTCGACCTCGTGTGCGCCTACCGCGGCGACGACGCGCAACCCCTGATCGACGAGTGCCTGGCGAGTGAAGCGGCAGCAACGTGCACCGACTACTTCGACGAGGAGTTCTGGCCGGTGAACCGCAACACCCGCGAACGCACCGTTTCGAAGTCGTCCGCGCTCATCATCGAATCGGTCAACGATCTGTGCGACGTCGGTCCCGAGACCCGAATCGGCGGCATCACCGGCGACTTGGACTGGCTACAGATACAAGACGGCTCACTGGTCTACCTCCGCCGCGGCTGCGAAACCAAGTAGCTACACCCATCACAAGTGACTACACCATCACCGACGCGGAGGCGGTATGGCTGATGATTGTCGAGGTCAGTAAAGGCCAGAGCGGCTCGGGCATGTCGTGGCCCATGTCGGCAACGAACAGCAGGTGTGCACCGGGGATCAGCTCGGCGGTTCGAAAGCCAGCCGACGGAGTGATCAGCTCGTCATCGCGACCGTGGATGACCAGGCTCGGGACGTCGAGCGCCTGAAGACCTTCGGTGCGCCGACCGCTCGCGTACATCGCCGCCATCTGCCGCGCCGCACCCTCGGGGTACGACGACCGGTCGTAGCTGGCAGCAGCCTGTTCCTTGGTGCGGGCTTCATTGCGGTACTTCTTCGACTGCCACACCATGTAGCGCGGCGACGTCTCGATGTACTCCTCGCGCGTTGCGGCCGGCGGCGTCATGATGGCGATCATCGCCGCTTCGGACGGCTGCCCGACCTCAATCTCGCCTGGGGTGCTCATCACCGAGGTCAGCGTGAGTACACGTTCCGGATAGTTGATCGCAATCGTCTGGGCAATCATGCCGCCCATCGACGCACCAAGAATGTGCGCCTTGTCAATGCCCAACGCGTCGAGCAGTCCAATGGCATCGTCGGCCATGTCGGAGAGCAGGTACGGCTGCGGCGGTGCCGGTGAATCCGTGAAGGCAGCGGTCATCGCGCCCGCCGCATCGGGCACCTGACCGTCCAACTTTGTGGAGAGACCGCAGTCACGGTTGTCGAAGCGAATGACATGGCGGCCAGCGTCGGCCAGGATCTGGCAGAAGCCTGGCTCCCACGCCGTCATCTGAGCGGTGAAGCCCATGATCAGCAGCAGGGCCGGATCGTCGGGCGAGCCGAACGTGTCGTATTCGAGTTCCATACCGGTCTGAACGAGGGCGCGAGGCATTCGCGCAGGCTACCTTCGCGACATGACGGTCTTCGGAGTCCATGTCGGTTTGCAACACACCACTGCCGCCGAACTGCGGGGGGTGTGGCGCAAGATCGAGGATCTCGGCTTCGGTTGGATCAGCGTCTGGGACCACTTCTACGGGGCGACCGGCAAGCCCGACGACGCCGCGTGCCTGGAGGCAGTTGCAATGCATGCCGCGCTGGCCTGCACCACCAGCAAGGTGCGGGTCGGTTCGCTCGTCTACAGCATCGGCTACCGCCACCCGGCAGTTCTGGCGAAGGCCATCACCGCCATCGACCAACTCAGTGGCGGTCGCGCGGATATGGGCATCGGCGCTGGCTGGGCGAAGGTGGAGTACGACGCCTACGGCATTCCCTTCCCCGAGGCCAAGACTCGGTTGGACCAGTTGGAGGAAGGCATCCAGTGCCTGCGGGGGCTATTGCACGACGACGTCACCTCGTTCGAGGGACAGCACTTCACACTGACTGACGCCCGCAACGAACCGCGGCCGATTCAAGTCAAACTGCCCATCTGGATCGGCGGAGGTGGCGAGAAGCGCACGCTGAAGATCGCCGCCAAGTACTCCGACGGATGGAACGTCCCCTTCATCGCACCGGACGCCTTCGCGCACAAGAACGCAATTCTCGACGAGCACTGTGCAGCGGTTGGCCGCGACCCGAAGGAGATCAAGCGGGCCATCAACGTCGGGCTTGCCTACACCGAGGAGAGTTTGCAGCAGCAGTTCGGCGCAATCAGCGAACTCGTTCGCCCAGGCGTGCTGACCGGCAGCCACGACCACCTGATGGACCGAATCGGGCAGTACGTCGAGGCCGGCGCCGACCAGGTGAACATTGCGTTGCGCGCCCCATTCAATCTCGAAGCCGCCGAGCGCTTCAGCAGCGCCCTCAACCTGGTGTAAGCCGACATGACGAACGACAGGACGAACATTCACGTTCTTGCTCCGGGCCGCGTCAATCTGATCGGCGACCACACTGACTACACGGGCGGTCTCGTACTGCCGATGGCGATCGACCGTTACACGGAAATCAGAGGCACCCGTACTGGCGACAGGGTCCAGCTGACTTCGTTCGACGAAGCCCTACCGGTGGACGTGCCACTCGTGATCGAGCGCCCACAGGACATCGAGCCAGCGTGGGGGAAGTATGTCGCCGGGGTCGTGTCCGAGATGGACAACCCCCACGGGTTTCACGGGCACGTCACCACCGACATCCCCATCGGCGCCGGCCTGTCCAGCAGCGCAGCTCTGGAAGTCGCGGTGGCGCTCGCCCTGGGTTTCACCGGGACGCCTCTAGAGCTTGCGCAGCTCTGCCAACGTGCGGAGAACCGGGCGTCCGGCGTGCCAAGCGGCATCATGGACCAGCTGGCCATTGCGGCCGGGATCGCTGGCCACGCACTCATGATCGATTGTGGTGAGCTCACCGTTGAGCCGGTCGCCATCCCCCGCGGTGTCGAAATCGTCGTTCAGTTCATCGAGCACCGCACGCTCATTGGCAGCCCCTACGCGGACCGAGTTGCAGAGTGTGCCGAGGCCGAGCGGCTCATCGGGCCTCTTCGTCATACCACTACCGCGAAGGCGAAGACCATTGCCGACCCAGTGATTCGGGCACGGGCCATGCACGTCACCAGCGAGAACCGTCGAGTAGTCGACTTTGCAGACGCCATCGCCAACGGTGATTTGCGCGAGGCCGGCAGGTTGATGGTGCAGAGTCACACAAGTCTGCGCGAGTGGTACAGGACATCGACACGGTCTATGGATGCAGCGGTGGCGGAGGTGTGCGCGACGCCGGGGGTATTCGGTGCGCGGATGACTGGCGGGGGCTTCGGTGGTTGCCTCGTCGCACTGACCGAGCCGGGCGCACTGCTGAGCGGATGGGTGGTCCGTGCAGTCGGCGGAGCGTGTATCGCGAGGGAGACTGAATGAGCGTTGAACTTTTGACGGATGGCTTGCACTTCGGTGAGGGGCCACGCTGGCACCAGGGCAAGTTGTGGTTCAGTGACTTCTTCGATCACGCAGTCAAAACGGTCGACCTCGCCGGCACGGTCGAAACCAAACTGTCGGTGGCCGGGCGGCCCAGCGGTCTCGGCTGGTTGCCCGATGGACGCATGCTGATCGTGTCGATGACCGACCGCCTTTTGCTGCGGCTCGAGTCTGATGCCCTGGTGGTGCACGCCGATCTTTCAGACATCGCAACGTTCCACTGCAACGACATGGTCATCGACAAGGTTGGCCGCGCGTACGTCGGCAACTTCGGATTCGACCTCGACGCAGCTGAGACCTCCGGCGACTTCGCTG
>JANOYI010000481.1:0-5339 GCA_031428795.1 Ilumatobacteraceae bacterium
TACCTCGGACTACTCGAAGCGGTCACGCAGGCGCAGGCGGAGCTGGTGGCGCGCTGGATGTTGGTGGGCTTCATCCACGGCGTGATGAACACCGACAACACCACCATCTCGGGCGAGACAATCGACTACGGACCGTGTGCATTCATGGATCGCTTCGACCCGGCGACGGTGTTCAGCTCGATCGACCACAGCGGTCGCTACGCGTACGGCAATCAGCCATCCATCATTCAGTGGAACCTGGCTCGGCTGGCCGAGACGTTGCTGCCGCTGATCGACAACGACTCGACTACTGCCGTCGAGCTGGCGACCAACGTCATTCACGGTTTCGTCGATCGCTTCAACGTCGCGTGGTTGAACGGTATGCGCGCCAAACTGGGCCTGGTCACGTCTGACGCAACGGACTCAGAGCTGGTCAGCGATCTGTTTACTCTGCTTCACCAGCAACAACTCGATGTCACATTGTTCTTCCGATCGCTCTCCAGTTTTAGGAAGTCGCCAGGTCTGGAGGCGTGGACACTGCGTTGGACGGATCGTCTCCATGCCGAGGAGCGCGACCCGAACCAGGTCGCTGTCGAAATGGACTCGGTGAACCCCCTCTACATACCGCGCAACCACCTCGTCGAGGAGGCTCTTGCCGCCGCCAGCGATGCCGACGATCTGGCGCCGTTACACCGGTTACTCGCGGCGGTCACACGGCCGTTCGAAAAACGCGACGGCTTCGACCGCTATGCCGAGCCGGACCCGACCGCTGCACCTGGCTATCAAACGTTCTGCGGCACCTGAGCGTCGGCGCTCAGCCGGCGGCCCAGTTGACCGCGAACGCCAGACCGTAGCCGGGTGCGCTACAACTGCAGTGTGAAGCGCACCCCTGCTGCCGCCGCTCGAGAGCGACTGCACACGTTCATGCGCCAGCTCAACCCGGCCGACGTCGAGCGCTTGGCGCACAGCATGGTGGCCACTATCGACCAGGTGAGCAGCTCGCGCTGGGATGCCGCCGTCACTCGTGCTGCCGGGCTGAAGGGCGACGTGCGGCCAGAGAAGATGAAGTCGCTCACCGACTCGTTCGCGAGAGAGCTCGGCGCGTTCGGCGCGACCGCCGGAGCGGCAGCCGCGACACCGGCGATTGGGACGGCCATCACCCTGATGGCGGCGACTGCGGAAATGGCCTGGTTCACGGCGCGGGCGGGTGACCTGATCTTGACAGTGGCAGCGCTGCACGGGAGAACGGAACCGACAGTGGATGAGCGCCGTGCGTGGCTGCTGGCCGTGCTGATCTACGGGGGATCGGCCCGTGAGGGGTTCACCCGGGCGCTCAACGAGGCCAACACCGGTTTGCGGCCCGCCACCGGAGCGCGCCTTCCCATCACGACCCTGCGGACGGTGAACCGCCTGCTCACTCCGCAGTTGGTGAAGCGGTATGGCGCTCGGCGCGGTGCGATTGCTCTGGGGACGGCGCTCCCTCTGGGAATTGGAGCGATCATCGGCGGCAGCGCCAACTACATCGCAGTGAAGGCGCTCGCCGGCCACGCAGATGAGTTCTTTTCGCGGCTCCCGTACTCTGCTATCGATGCGACCGCGATCGATATCACCGGGACGTTGGATTCACCGGCCACGAACCGTCGCCGTCGCTGACTGAACTTGTTCACGGGCCCATTGCTTGTCACCCATTGGGTGGCAAATGAACGTCAGTACGGGTGTGTCGTTATCGGTGTGGACGGGCGATGTAGCTGGGCATGGAAGGATTGTCGGCGTGCATGCACTGTGCCGACCTCCATTTCTGATGGCGATTGCGGCCGCGCGAGTGCAGGGCGAATCAATCAGCGCATCAGCCGAGCAGATGGTGATCCATCTCTTCGAGCTCGAGGGACGCTCCCTCGTTCGCCTGGCGCGCCTGTTCGTCGATGATCGAGAGGCCGCGGAAGACATTGTGCAAGAGGCCTTCCTGCGCCTCGCCCGTCACGCGGGGCGCATCGACGATGTCGACCGCGCTCCGGCATATCTGCGCTCGATTGTCTTGAACCTCGCGCGCGACCACAATCGGCGCGGGCTGGTTTCCTTACGACATCACGCCACCAGCGGTCGCGAGATCGACGTGCCTGATCACGCAGTGGACGACCTCGTTCGATCGGAGGAGCATGGTCGCGTTCTTGACGCAGTTCGCCGGCTACCTCAGCGGCAACGTGACTGCATCACGCTTCGTTACTTTGAGGAGTCGTCGATCGAGACGACCGCCGCGACCCTCGGAATCTCCGTCAACTCTGTGAAGACACATCTGCAGCGGGCCATGGCTGCCCTGGATCGAATGTTGGCGGCAACGTGAGCGACGTGACTCTCGAACGACGGTTGACCGAGGCGTTCGCCGGTGCGCGCTCCACGGTCCGTGAAAACCCTGATCTGTTCGCACGGGTCACTCGTTCGCTGGAGGACAGCCGGGCACGGCGCCGCTTTCGTGGCCGGTTGGCATTCGGGCTGGCCGCATTCGTGCTGGCGAACGCAGTGCTCGCACTTTCATTTTCAAGTTACGACAACGGGAGGTTGGACATGCCCTGGTGGGTTATTGAACTGATCACAAACATTGTGCTGGTCGCTCTCGCGGTAGGCCTCGGACCGTTTATCAAACGCTTCGGGCGCTCGTACGCGGCCGACGTGTTCCGAGCGAATCCGCGGACCGGCAAGAGCTACCTAGTGCTCACCGATGTGGCGTACTACCTCATCTTCACCTCGTTCGTTTTGTTCACGGTGACGTTTGTAGAACCAGCGAACTGGAAATTCTCGACGGGTGAGCAATTGCAGCACGAGGTCGCCCGCGTGGGCGGAATGTTGCTGATCATGGGGGTGCTGCATGCGCTCAATGTGGTGGCTCTCCCGATCATCGGTGGGCTGCTGTCCAGCAACCGGCCGCACTCCGTGGGCTCGGGTGGCTCTGCGCCGCCGCCGGGACCCGGCACCTGGATTCTGCGAATTGAGCAGTCGCCCACCGAGAGCGGTGACGACACGGCTACCTGAACTACTCGACCGATCACCGCTCGACGGAACCCGTCACGGCCTCGTTGTGGGCAATGATGCGGGATTGGACGAGGTTCACCAGTTCGACTTCGGAGAGTGTGACGCCGTGCGCCACGGCGGCCTCGAATTCGGCATCACCCAGTGCGGTGCGGAGGTCGGCAACGGCCGTCGTGTTGTCGTGCGCAGCATTCGGTTCAAAGGGCAACGCCGTGTTTGCCCCCGAGGCGTTGAGGGCGCCGTGGAGAACGGCTGCTGCCTGGCAGTCGCCGATCTGCGCGAGTAGGCCGAACACGCGTCGCAACGAGAGACGGAGGTTGGCCCAATCGCCTCCTCGATTCCATGTCTCGATGACAACTCCCGAGCCCGCCAGTGCGGTGCGCACGTCCCCAGAGCGAGCCTCGAGCCACCACACTTCCGTGTCGGCGAAGGCCTCGATCCACCGATTTCCGGCGAGGCCTGCCAGCTGTGCTGACTCCCGAAGCAATCGCAGGCTCTCTGCCGGGTCCGAGCCTTCCAGTGCGAGTCCCAGCGCGTATGCCGCCTGCGCACGGGCAGTTGGCGAACCGCACGCGCGTGCCGTGGCGCTGGCTTCACCTGCCATGATCGCGCCCTGCACCGTGCGACCCACGCTGGTCTCTGCCACCGACCGCATGTACAACGCATGCGCCAGTCGTGCGGGTGAACCGCTGCGGCCCGAGAGCAGCATTGCGTCGCCCCACCGCAGCGCAGCATCGGCATCGCCGAGGTAAAAGTGGGCGTTGAGCAGTGTCCGTTCGGCGAGCCCATTGGTGTCGGCGCCCAACTCCTGACCCGTAAGAATTGCTTGCATCGATACCTCGATGCTCTCGCGCAAGTTGCCGCGGACGAAGTGGTCGTATCCGACGATTGCGAGCACCGTGGGAAATCTGGGGTGCTCGCTCGCTGCGGGCATCGCGATCGCCGTTGCTGCCCACGACGCAAGCTCGTAGCGAATACGACGAAAGGCAAACTCGCGTAGCGCGGCAGTAATGCGGAGTGCAGCGTCGGCGTTGCGCGTACGAACAGCTGTCCCGAAGGCCAACCGAAAGTTGTCGAAGTCGCGTTCGATACGCCGCGACCAGGCGGCTTCTGCGGGTCCGCTCATCCCGATGCTGCAATGCTCGGCGAAGTCGACGAACCACGCCAGATGTCGCTCTGCGATCTCGTCGAGTGTTCCTTTCTCCGACAGCTTCTCGCGCCCGAACTCACTCAGCGTTTCCAAGAGCCGATACCGACCGTCCTGCGAGTCGACCATCTGGACCATCGACTTGTCGACGAGTGCCGTCAAGATCTGCACGATGTCGCTTGCGACTTCCGACCGGCCGCACACTGACTCGACGGCCGGCAGATCGAACGTTCCGGCGAATGCCGACAGTCGTGCGTAGGTGGCTTGCTCGCTGACGCTGAGGTGCTCGTAGGACCACGCGATTGTGTCGCGCAGTGTCCGATGTCGCGGGTTCGCCGAACGCATGCTTGCGCCGAGAGCACCTGCGGGAAGCATGAGCCGTTGCAGGATCGTCTCTGGAGCGAGTGATCGAAACTGTGCGGCAACCAGCTCGAGCGCGAGCGGCAAACCGTCCAGCCGGCGGCAGATCTCTCCAAGGACTACGGCGTTGGCTGCCGTGATGGTGAACTCGGGAACTGCGGCGGTGACCCGGTCGAGAAGCAGTTCCACTGCCGGGGTCGCGGCAAGCGCCGCCGGGTCAGCGTCGTCGGTAGCGTCCACGTTCAGCGGAGCCACTGTGACAACGACCTCGCCCGGGAGTCCGAGGGGCTCACGAGTCGTCGCCAAGACGTGGACGCGAGGGCACTGCGTGCGGAGGTGGTCGACGAGAGGGACGAGGGCATCGAGCTGGTGCTCGCAGTTGTCGAACACAATCAGCTGGTGGCGGTCGGAAAGAGCGGCAATCAGTGTCTCTTCAATACTGAGGTGTTGCCGCGGCTGAATGTCCAGAGCTGTCGCGACGGCGTGTGTCAGCGAGCCAGGGTCGCTGACTGCCGCCAGTTCCACGAACGCAACGCCGTCATCGAAGTTCAAGGCTGTTGCGGCTGTGCGGCGGGCGAGTCGGGTCTTACCAACGCCTCCAGGACCGAGCAGTGTCACAAGCGGTACGGAATGAACAGCTGCTGCAATGTGAGCGAGTTCCGCCTTTCGGCCAACGAGTCGGGTTGGCCCGTCGGTGACGCGGCGCGACGATCGTGCGGATGGCACTGCGTGAGCGACCTGCAGCAGCGTGGAGTCGTCGGCAAGGATCTGCCCTTCGAGGGCGATGAGTGCGGGTGAAGGCTCTAAGCCCATCTCATCTCGAAGCATT
>JANOYI010000482.1:0-3608 GCA_031428795.1 Ilumatobacteraceae bacterium
ATATCATCAAAAACTTTACAGTTACCATTAAACCTTGCATTGGCAGGTGTGGGAGCCAGTGTGCGGGGAATGTTCCTCGAGCCCGTGTTCGACCTGCGGCCAGGTCGCGAGCTTCCCGCGCCGCCAAGCTTCGGTCATATGGATGGCGCTCTGCAGGCCGTCGCTGAGGGCCCACTCGACGCACCCTGGTGGCGCATCCCGGCATTGTCAGCCAACCACCAGCTGTTCATCTGGTTCTTCGTGGTCATCATCGTGGCGATCGGCGTGCCGATCATGGCGTTTCGGCTCTACCGCGCATCAGGTGGCGGCATCAATCGTCATATGGTGCTCTTCGGCGCATCGCTGTTCGGACTCGGAATGCTGCCGCAAGCACTCCAGCGTCCCGATAGCACGCACCTCGCGTGGGGCTCATGCGTCACGTTCGCGCTCCTCCCCTGCCTGTTCGTTGAACTGGTGCCGCGGGCTGCGCCGCGGTTCACCCGTCATGCAGCGTTGGTGGCGGGGGCCGCAGTCGCCGCGATATTGCTGGTCGTCAATCCGTTCTTCACCTACCGGTACTACCTGTTGCAGAGCCGGGTCAGCGTTGGCAACAAGCCAGGCGGCTACGAGGTCACTCGCGGTGAGCGCAGCTTCTACTTCGGCAACCAGGCCTTGCAGTCCGCCAGCCAAGCCGCGATCGACGACCTCGACCGGCTCTCGCAGCCGGGTCACCGCCTGCTTGTTGGGCCGGCGGACCTCAGCCGCACGATCTACAGCGACGCAGCGTTCTACTACCTGTTCCCCGAACTGACACCAGCCACGTACTTCATCGAGATGGACCCGGGCCTGGCCGACCAGGAAGGATCCAGCCTGGCCGACGATGTTGCCAGCGCCGACTTTCTGCTCCTGACCAACTTCTGGACCGGCTGGTACGAGCCCAACGCCTCCAGTAACCGTGGCAGCGACGCGCCGAATCAGGTGGTTGCCAAAACGTTCTGTCTGGTCGGCAACTATGAGAATGCACTCGTGTTGCTGTATCAGCGTTGCGAGGTCGGCGACGGTGTCAGCCCGGCGGGCATCGGCATCGGCGAGCAACGCCGCACCGACTTCGAACGTGAACTCGCCAAGCGCATCGCCAACGGCGATCAGCCCTGACCGCCCCGAGTTCAGCAACCCGTTCTGCAACCCGTTCAGCCGACCCGTTCAGCCGAGGGGCAGGCGGCGCCAGACGGGGCCGGGCGTGTGGCGCAGTGCCATGAAGACGAATCGCAGAATGCCCGGTGCCCACACCGTGCGGCGGCCACTGCGCAGGCCCTTGGCCGTCACCTCAGCAACCTTTTCCGGTGTCGTCGCGAACGGCGCCGGCTTGGCGCCGGCGGTCATCGCCGAGTGAACAAACCCGGGCCGAACGACCAGCACGTGCACACCTTCGCCAGCGAGTTCATCGCCGAGGCCCTGAGCGAAGCCGTCGAAACCCGCCTTCGTAGCGCCGTAGACAGCGTTGGCCTTGCGCACTCGCTCGCCGGCGACGCTGCTGAGCACCACAATGCCGCCGTGCCCTTGCGTGCGGAGTCGGTTGGCAACCGCAATCGTTGACGTGACAGCGCCGGTGAAGTTCAAGTGCGTCAGGTCCGCAGCGCTGGCCACATCTTTGGAGGTCGCTTCACCGTCGCCCAACTGCGCGAACGCAACGATGGCCAGATCGATGTCGCCGTGACGTTCGGTCACATCAGCGACAAACGCCTCGTGCGTGTCGGTGGCAGCCCCGTCGAAGTGCATCACATCAACGGTCAGCCCATCGTGGCGCAGGCCTGCGGCGACGGCCTCGCCCTTGTCCAGGTTGCGACAGGCGAGCACCACGGTGCGAGCGGAGGTGCTGAGCAACTCGCGGACGATGGCCAGGCCGATGTCACTGGTACCGCCCAAGAGCAGCATCGTTTGCGGTTCGCCGAGTGCGTTGTCCATGAGGTTCTCTTTCAGTCGGTGAGGCCGAGGCGACGGGAGAGGTCGCTCTGCCACACGCCGGTGGGGTCGACGGAGTCGCGAACGGCCTTCCATTCGGCCAGCCGCGGATAGCCCCGCCGCACGGCGTCGGGAGTGGTGACCGAGTCCTTCGCGAAGTAGTGGCGGCCGCCCGCGTCCAGCACGAGGCGGTCGAGGCTGTGCAGCAGTTCGCCCAGCCCGGAGGTCCCGGAGGGTACGTCCAGTGTGAGCGTCCACCCTGGGGTTGGAAAGCTCAGCGGTGCGACGCTTGCCGGACCGAAGCGCTTCAGGACCGCCAGGAAGCTGGCCGTCCCGCTGGCAGCGAAGCGCTCGATCACAGTCCGCATCGTTTCCTCAGCGCCGAATGGCACCACGATCTGGTACTGCAACATGCCGCGTGTGCCGTAGATGCGGTTCCATCTGCCGACCATGTCCAGCGGGTGGAAGAACGTCGCAATGCTCTGCAGTTCGCCCTCGCGGTGCCGCGGCGCCTTTCGGTACCACATCTCGTTGAACGCCGCGACGGTGGCGTGGTTGATGACGCCCATCGTCGGAACCAACGGCGGAATCGTGACGAGCTGCTTGGCTTTGTAGACGAGCGGCTCGATCGAGTCCTTCGGTCCCAACTGATCGAGCCTGGCGTGGTCACCACGACCAAGCACGCTGCGCCCGAGCGAACGGCCCTTGGCCTGCGGGTCGATCCAGGCAACGCTGTACCGGTAGTCGTCGTCGCCGTCGGTCATCGCCGCCAGCAGAGTGTCGAGGTCTGGGACGCGCGTGGTATCCACGGTCATGCGACTGGTCTCGATCGGAATCAGCCGCACCGTCGCGTCCAGGATGACGCCGGTCAGACCCATCCCGCCGACCGTCGCCCAGAACAGGTCGGACTGCTCGTGCGGACCGACGACCACCTGCGAGCCGTCGGCCAGCAGCATGGTGATCGATTCGACGTGATTACCGAACGACCCCTCTCCGTGATGGTTCTTGCCGTGAATGTCACTGGCGATCGCACCGCCGATGGTGACGAAGCGAGTACCGGGCGACACCGGCACGAAGAAGCCACGCGGCACGATGACCCGCAGGAGCTCGTCGATGCTGACGCCAGCCGGGACTGTGACAGTGTCGCGAGCGGGGTCGAGCACAGCCTGATGAGCTGCGCCGAGCAGCCGCAACACTAGGCCGCCGGCATTCTGCGCGGCGTCGCCGTAACTGCGGCCAAGGCCACGCACGAGCGCGCCACGCTCGCCGACTTCTTTGAGGGCTGCGGGCACCTCGTGGTTGGGCACTTCGAGAAAGTCCGCGACGGTTGGGTTGGTGAGACCCCAACCAGTCAGGGAGCGGCGCAGTGACGGCACCTAGATCCGACCCTTCATCAGTACGGCCACTCCAGGTCGCGGCCGGTGACCTTCTTCAGCACGCCGCCCATCTTGAGGGTCAGCAGCACCTTGATGAGCAGGTTCTTGATGAACCATGGCAGCTGCAACAGTTGACGGCCTGCGTTGCCGACACGGCTGCGCCAGGTTCCGTCGAGGTCGGCGCGGTATTCAGTGAGCGAGCGGGCGCGACCGATGTAGCGCCAGCGGCCGCCGAACATCAGCTCGCGCACGATTGCCAGCGTGACACCGACCGAGGAAAACGAGTCGTGA
>JANOYI010000483.1:0-6220 GCA_031428795.1 Ilumatobacteraceae bacterium
GTCACCCAGGTTCGCCACCTGATGGGTGTGCTCGACGAGCACTGCGCCAAGTTGGGCCGCGACCCGTCGGAGATCTGCCGCACCCGCCTCGGCACGCTCATCGTCGGCGAGACGATGGAGGCCGCGCAAGCAAAGCTCGGTGAGCGCCTCGGTGGCGCCACCATCGATCAATTGCCCGCCGACATGCAGGCGCGGGTTAAGGGCATGTTCATCGTCGGCGACGCCGATGAGGTCGGCGCCAAGGTCCAAGAGTTGCTCGATGCAGGCCTCGACGGCATCGTCGTCAACATGCCCGACGCGCACAACCTGGAAGCTGTCGCCCTCGCCGGCAGCGTCCTCTCTAAAGTCTTCGCCTAGCCCGCCGCTCACGCAGGACTTCCGCCCAACTTGGCCTTCCCGGAACGCTACGTACGGATCTGGGAAGGCCCAGTTGCGGGCACAAGAATTGCGAGCCACAACAGCATGGGTGGTCGCGTAGCCTTTGACCTATGAGCGACACGGTCACCACGTCACGCGTTGTCGGTGGCACGTGCCACCACGATTGCCCGGACAGCTGCGGCTGGCAGGTCACCGTCGATGGCAGCGGCCCGACCGAGCAGGCAGTGCAACTGCGCGGCAACCCGGCGCATCCGTTCAGCAAGGGCGAGCTGTGCCCGAAGGTGAACCGCTTCCTCGACCGGGTGTACAGCCCGGACCGCGTCCTGCACCCGCTGCGGCGCATTGGCCCCAAGGGCGAAGGCCGCTTCGAGCAGATCACGTGGGACAAGGCGCTGACGGAGATCGCCTCCCGGTTTCAGGGAATCGTCGACGAACACGGCCCCGAGTCGCTGATGCCCTACGTCAGCGCTGGCAACCAGAGCCTGCTGGCTCTGATGTTCGGCGACCGTTTCTGGCATCACCTCGGCGCATCCCGCGTGATCGGTTCGCTGTGCGGTTCCACCGCCGGCGCCGGCGCGGCCACCACCAACGGCACGGGCAAGGGCATCGACCCGAGCGATCTGGTCCACAGCAAGCTGATCATCCTGTGGGGCACCAACACACGTCTGACCAACCGCCACCTGTGGCCGATCATCGAAGCGGCGCGAGCCAATGGCGCGCAGGTCATCGTCATCGACCCGCTGCGCACGATGACCGCCGACTCCGCCGATTGGTTCCTGCAGCCACTTCCCGGCACGGACGTCGCTCTGATGCTGGCGATGATGCACGTGATTATTCGCGACGGTCTCACCGACGACGAATGGGTGGCCGCGCATACCGTCGGCTTCGACGATCTCGCGGTGCACGTCGCCGACTGGACGCCCACTCGGGCAGCAGAGGTCACCGGCCTCGAGGCCGCCGACATCGAGCGGCTGGCAACTCTGTACGGCACCATCCGCCCTGCAGCCATTCGCACACTCATCGGCGCCGAGCACCACGAGCATGGTGCAATGTTCTTCCGCGCGCTGACCTGTCTGCCCGCACTGGTGGGTGCCTGGCGCGATCAGGGCGGCGGCTTCTCGCGCAGCGTCGGCGTATGGAGCAACGAGGTATTCGACTACGCCGCGCTCGGCCGGCCCGACCTGCTTGCGGGCCGCGAGCCGCGCAACCTGCAGATGGCACATCTGGGCCGGCATCTCACCGACACCGACGAGCCGCTCTACGGCATCGTGATGATCGGCGTGAACGCGATGGTGTCGGTGCCCAACACCGAGTTGGTGCGAAAGGGCCTCGAGCGCGACGACCTGTTCACCGTGGTGCACGACCAGTTCCTGACCGACACCGCCCGCTACGCCGACATCGTGCTGCCCGCAACCACTCAGATCGAGGCCACCGACGCAGTCACCCCGTGGGGCCATCTCTACCTCGGCTGGAACGAGGCCGCCATCGAGCCGCGGGGTGAAGCCGTCAGCAACAGCGAGCTACACCGTCGACTGGCGCGGGCGATGGGCTTCACCGAACCGGCGCTGTTCGACGACGACATCACAGCGCTGCGAGCTGCGCTGCCGACCATCGACTTCGAGACGTTGCGCGCCGACGGCGTGGTGCGAGTGCCATACCCGGAGGATGGTCGGCCGTTTGCCGAGGGCGCGTTCCCCACGCCATCCGGGAAGGTCGAGTTGCGCTGCGACCAGCTAGTGGCACTGGGCCAGCCGGCGCTGCCAACGTACGCCGAGCCGTCGGAAGCTGCGTTCCGCGGTCGCTTCCCATACGCGCTACTGACACCCAAGCAGCACACGCGCTTCCTGAACAGCAGCTATTCGCAACTCCCCAAACACGGTCCGCTGGAAGGCGGTCCATTCCTAGAGCTGTGCGAGAAGGATGCGGCCGACCTCGGCTTGGCGCAGGGTGCGCAGGCACGCGTCTGGAACGACCGCGGCGCGATGGTCGCACCGGTGCGCATCACCGAGCGCCTTCGACCCGGCGTCGTTGTGGTGCCGTGGGGCTGGTGGGCAGCCGACCATGTGGGCGACGGCAACACCGGCGGCCAGGTTGCCAATTCACTGACCAACGACACCCTCACTGACTGGGGCGGCGGCGTCGCCTTCAGCGACACCAGAGTCGCCATCTCCCCCGGCCTCTAGTTCGTCTGCGCACACACGAGGCCGTCACACCTGCCCGCTCACGCCAGTCGCGGAGACGCGTCCGCTGCCGCGTCCGGCGCTGTGTCAGGCTTCTGCGGGCCGGCGGGAAGGTGCTGCACACAGCACCCTTGCGCTGCAGGTGAGGGGTAGCCTGGCGACATGGCAGGGGAGCTGATTTACGCATTTCGCATCATGCGCCTGCCGCTTCTCGACGCGGGCGGTGCCGTCATTGGTCGACTCGATGACATCGTCATCATTCCCGGCCACCGCGGTGGCGCGCCGAGGGTGCTCGGCTTCGTTGCCACCAGCCAGCGTCGGCGCATCTTCGTCAACGGCGCACGCATCGCCACGCTCGACAGCGAAGGTGCCCGCCTGCGCAGTTGGGACGTCGACCTCAACCCGTTCAAGCCTCGCCCCGGCGAGCTGTTGGTCGGCCGCGACATCATCGACAAGAAGGTCGGCGATGAGTCGGTCAGCGACGTTGCCCTGCGCCAGGCCACCGACGGTAAGCAGACGTGGTGGGAGCCCGCCAAGGTTCGCCTCGCCCGTCGCACAGCGCTACGCCGCCGGCCCAGCTATCGCCTCATCGACGTGGCCGATGTGCCCACGCTGTTCCACATTGTTGCTGGCGCCGAGATGGCCGCCGAGGCCGCCCGCCTGCGCGACATGCACCCCAGCGACGTGGCCGGCGTGGTGCGCGCGCTGCCGCTCACCCAGCGCAAGCAGCTCGCCGAAGCCATGGACGACGAGCGCCTGGCCGACCTCCTGGAAGAGCTTCCCGAGGCCGAGCAGTTGCGCATCATCGAAGGGCTCGACATTGACCGCATGGTCAGCGTGCTCGAGGAGATGGAGTACGACGACCTCGCCGACTTGCTCGCCGAGATGCCCGGCGAGCAGCGCACCCGAGTGCTCGACGCGATGGACGAGGAAGACGCCGACGTCATGCGTCGCCTGCTCTCCTACGACGAGGGCACCGCTGGCGCCCTGATGACGCCCGACATCATCATCCTTGGCGCCAACGCCACGGTTGCCGAAGCGCTCGCCCAGATTCGCGACCCGGAGTGGCTGGTCAGCATCGCTGCCCAGGTTTTCGTCGTTCAGCCGCCGTACAAGCCGCCCACTGGCAAGTACCTCGGCGTCGTGCATTTCCAGCGCCTGCTGCGCGAGCCGCCCTCGATGGAACTGGGCCGTTGCGTGGAGCAGGAGCCCACCATCACACCAGACATTCTCGAGCGGGAAGTCGCCGAGCGCCTCGCCAGCTACAACCTGTTGTCGCTGGGTGTCTGCGACGAAGCCGGGCGCCTGCTCGGTGCCATCACGGTCGACGACGTACTCGACCGCACGCTGCCAACGGGTTGGCGGCAGCGCAGGCGGGTGAATGCAGGCTCGGTGTTGCGATGAAGCGCCGCGAAGACCTGACCACCCCCCGCCAACGCCGGCGCTTCGGCGTGCACTACGACCCCGACGCGTTCGGCCAGTTCAGCGAAAGCATCGCCCGCTACCTGGGCACCGCCCGCTTCCTCGTTTTCCAAACCGGCTTTTGTGTGGGCTGGGTCGTGTGGAACGTCACCGGCCCCACCTCGCTGCGCTTCGATGAGTGGCAGTTCATCGGCCTCACCCTGCTGCTGTCGCTACAGGCCGCCTACGCTGCCCCTTTGATTCTGCTCGCGCAGAACCGGCAGGAGTCGCGCGACCGGATGACCACCGACAACGATCGCAAGACGGCCGAGCGAACCCAAGCCGATACTGAGTTCCTGGCTCGAGAGTTGGCCAGTGTTCGCCTCTCACTGGGCGACGTGCCCACCAGCAGCGAGCTCAATGACCATCTCGACAGATTGGCCGAGGCCGTCGAACGGATGACTGCCCGCCTCGACGAGATGGAAGCGCAGCGCGCGAAAGACGACTAGCGAGCCTCGGCGACGTGTTGGACGAGCTGCACGGTCGCCTTGGCAAAGGCATCGGGCGACGTCCACGACGACAGGTGGTCGTCAGGCAGTTCAACCACGAACGCATCAATCGCATCAGCAAGCGCACGCTGCTTGCGGGGCTTCACCAGACGGTCGCGAGAGGTCACCAAACTGGCGGCCGGCTTGCGTAATGCGCTCGCAAACACGCGGGCGTCATAGCGGCTGAGCGACTGACCGGCGTGCACGATGCTGAAGGTGTCGTTGCGCTGCAGTTCACTTGCCAACCACGGCACGTACTGCTCGAGCGGATGATTCGGGCCTAGCAGGCGGCGGATGCCCCAGCGCATCCAGCGCGGGAACACGCCCGACCGCAGCAGCGGGCCCATCACATGAATGGTGCGCCATTCCAGGCGTTCCCACCACTTTGCCCGCCACTCGAGTGCAGTTGCCTGCACCACGATGCCGCTCACCAGTTCGGGATGGCGCTGCGTCAGCAGCAGGCTGATTGGCCCACCCATCGAATAGCCAACAGTGATCACCTGGGGAATGCCCAGGCCCTGCACCAGCAACGCTGCATCATCTGCCACGTCGTCCAGGTCGAATCTCACCGGGCTCCGCAAACCGCGCCCGTGGCCGCGGTGGTCAATCGCAACGAACGAGTAGTGCTCCGCCAACGCCTCGTACGCGGTGAAGAACTGCAGGTCGGCGCTTGCCGTCCACCCATGCAGCAGCAGCAATGTCGGCGCGGTGGGGTCGGCGTGGCGATGATGGCGAAAGAAGACTTCGCCGCGGCCTGGAAGCACCATCGTGTAGCCGGGCGGCAGCCACGGGATGACCATGGCTGTTTCGGCTGATTTCGGTGCTTTCATGGCATCTAAGTTACCAGCTGGTAGTTCTGGCGACGCCGGTGAACTCCTGCACCCGTACGCCCAGCTCGGTGGCATGGTGCAGCAAGTCCAGCCCTTCCAGCGATTGACCACCGGGCATATGGACGCCGGGCGCCAGACCGCTGGCAAGAATTTGCAGCACCGTGGCCGCGCACACCGCTGCGGCGAGCTCGCCGGTGTGGCCAGCAGCTCCGGCGATGACGGCCACCCGGCCGCCATCGGAGTCGGCCCCTCGCGCCTCGACGCGGACCGAGCCGATACTGCCGGACGCGTGAGGAGGCGCGAGCATTGGCATGCGAGCCGTGAGCCGGTCGCGCCGAGTGGCCGACACGCGCGCAGCAATGCGGGTGGCCTGCGGAAACGTGTGATGCAACAGCAGTGGGTCGCCAAGCGCTGCCCGGTAACAGTCGTGCGCGGCCACCGGGTCTGGGAACCAGACCAGGTCGCGACCGCTACCGCCAGGCGGCTCGATCCATTCGCCGTCGTGCCAGCCGAGCGCGGTGTCGCCGAGTGCGTTGTGGTGTTGGCGCGCGCATGACGGGCCGGCCGTGCCGTGAATGGCGACGTGTAGTTCGTCGAGTGTGTGTAACTGCGCAGCGAGCGAACGAGCCAGCAGACCCGAGAGGCCGGGTGCCATTCCTGCGCCGATCACCAACGCAACGTCGTGGCGGAGCGCTGCGTTTTCCAGGGCCAGAAGCGCTCGGAGGTCATCAAGGTCGTCGCCAATCGACACCACAGGCGTGCCCCGCGTGATCAGTCGCTCGACCAGCTCGAGGTGAGGGGCGGGTTGGCACAACACCACCACGTCACAGACGCCGAGATCGTCGGGCGAGTCGACCAGGACCACGCCCTGTCGGCGCACGCC
>JANOYI010000484.1:0-4461 GCA_031428795.1 Ilumatobacteraceae bacterium
ACCGATGGGGGCGTGTACGCAACCATCCTGGTCAGTGGTGACGCTCGCTATGAACCGAAGATGGCTGCCAGCAACACCTCCATCATCCCCGGCTCTCGCGTCACGCTCACCGGCATCGGGTTTGCGCCCAACGTGCCGGTCACCATCTCGTGGGGCGACGGCAGTGGCGCCTCGCTCAGCGCGATGACGTCGGGGTACGGCACGCTGGATGTCACGCTGGTCGTGCGTCGCACCGAGCGTGCGGGGGACCGCACACTGGTTGCGCAAACCGCCGATGGGCAAACAGCCGTCGCCGAGGTGTCGGTGGTCAGTCGAGCTTCGGGTGTCTCGCCCGGCTCGGCCAATTGGCCGGGCCGCTAAGCCGCTCGCGGCCGCGGGCGCGGCGTCGGCGTGTTACGCCGGCAGCAGCAGGCCGCTGACGAACACGTTCTGGAAGCACGTGGTCGATGTTTGGTCGCCCTGGCTGGTGCAGGTGACCTGCACGATGAGCTCTTCTCCGGCAAGCAGTTCGATCGGGGTGACAAGCGACGCACTGACGTCGCCGAAGGTGTTGGCGAGGGCGAAGGTGAACAATGGCACGTCGCCGCGCAGGATCAGCAGTGAGCCCTGGTCGTCGTTGGGGTTCTGCACGAGCAGGTCGGTGATCTGCAGACGTTGCCCGGCTGGCACCGTGTAGACCGCAGTGTCCGACTGGCCAACGGGGACTGAGACGGTGAGTGGGATGTTGACGATGCTGCCTTCGTCCTCATCCGGAACCGACGACTGGATGGTGACACCGGTCAGCGAGTCGATAGTGGATGCGATGGTCGTGGTGGTCTCCGGAATGGCCTCGCGCACGGCGGTGTCGGCGGCATCGCGGATGGCGGGCTTGACCACGCCGAACCATCCGGCCAGCAGGACCGCCGCAATGGTGACCAGACCGATGACTCGCCCGACGAGAAGCTCGGGAACCACCGGCGTCTGCACGAACGTGGCGCTGCTGGTGGCGGTAGGGCTGCCGGGTTGGTCGGCATCAATGCGAAAGGGGATGGTGCGGGCACGACGTTCCCATTGGAAGCCCTTGGTGCGCACCTTCATTCGAATGAGGGTGCTGCCGCCGGGCTCGACACCTGCGGCCGGCGGGTCGAACTCGGCTTCCACGCGCCCGGAGGAATCGATGAGATGCAGACGGCAGCTGGCCTGGGTGTTGCCCCGGTTTTCCAGCATCATCTCGTAGGTGGCGGTGCGCCGGCCACGGAGTGCGGGCTGCAATACGTCGAGGCGCCGATCGAAGCTGCCAGCAATGATGAGCGTGGTTTCGGCGTTGCGAACGTCGTCAGGGTCGCTTTGCGGGATGACGCGAATGGACAGTGATGTCGGGCCGGCCGTGGTGCTGGGCAGCAGCGGCGGGAAGACTTCGATGTCGACGGTCTGCTGGGTGCCACCGAAGAGCGTGAGCGTGGCCGGGTTGATGGTGGTCCAACCCGCGGCCATGCCAGCCGTGGTGAGCACGAACGTGTCGGTGGTGTCGCCGAGGTTGACCACCGTCAGCTGCAGAACCGCAACCGTGCCGGGGGTGACATCGACGTCGCCTCGAGAGAACCAAGCCTGGGCTGCCATCGCCCGTGACGCTACCGGTCTTCGCCGCCGCGTTAGCGGAAGGTGACGCGGTCGCGTCCGCCTTTCTTGGCCTGCTGCAGTGCCGCAGTCGCGTCGGCGAGCACCCGCGTCGAGTCGAACGCTCCGCTTCCCACTGACGCGCCAACGGATGCCGTGATCGTCACGCTGCTGGGAATGCCGTGCCAGGTACGAGTTGCAATCAACATGCGTACCCGTTCGAAGACAAGGCGGGCGTCGCCCGGCGAGGTCTCGCGCAGCACCATGACGAATTCGTCGCCACCTAGGCGCACCACAGTGTCGCCGCGTCGGCACACACGTTCAAGAAGGCCCGCCACCTCCTGCAGGACGCTGTCGCCCTGAAGGTAGCCGTAGTCGTCATTGACCTGCTTGAAGCCGTCGAGATCGATCACGCCGACGCACACCGGCGCATGCTCTTCAAGGACTGTCGGTAACAGGTGCGCTAGGTGGCGCCGGTTGGGAAGGCCGGTGAGCGGATCGCTCTCACTGATGGCTTCCACGCGAAGGTGCTCGACGCCGAGACACACGTGTTCCCAGCGGGCCGCACGCTCGTCGTGCAGGCTGCGGTTGGCGTTGTCGAGGTTCCGTTCGAGCGCGGCGCGGGCGTCGTCGAGGCGCCCCATCTTCCAGAGCACTTCGACTTCCACCTTCAACAGCGGATTGAGGTACTCGGTGTAGTTGATCTCTTCGGCGAGAGCGACTGTGTCGCTGATCAGGTCGATGACCTCGGTGCTTTGGCCGGCACCCCAGAGAGCCATCGCCTCGCCCGCCATCGCAATGACTTGTTCCTCGCGCATGCCATGCTCCGTCGCCAGCGCTCGGGCGTTGCGGGCGTCGTCGAGTGCAGCATGGTAGTGGCCGATCTCGGCGAGCATCATCGAGCGGTGCGCCATTGCCTGGCAGGTGGCCATCATCTCGTGGCCCCCCTCAGGGTCCAGCGCGGCGGTCGCGGCGTAGAGCCCGTCATGAATGAGACGGCTGCGCTCCTCTGCATTGGGTTCACGCTGCGCCGCGTAGTGATACGCGCCCGACATGCTGGAGTAGGCGAATTGACGGTCGTCGTCGGTGTCGGCCAGTCGCAGCGCGCGGTCGTACAACTCCAGGGCCGCCTCGACGAAGCCGCATTGCGCGTACGTGACGGCCATGTTGTGCATCACCTGATAGTTGGGTATCTCGTTGGGCAACCGATCCAGGATGTACACGGCTTCAGAGAGAATGTGGGCCGCTTCGGCAAGGCGGTTCGAGCGGCTGTGGTGGTCCACCATGACGCCCAGAGCGTCGGCCAACTCAGGCAGGTAGCCCTCCGAGCGCGCCTGCTGAGCGACCACCTGGGTGAGCGCTGCAGCCTCCTCGTACCGCTCTACAGCGAGCAGACAGCAGGCTTGACGGATCTGCAGATTCAGTTGCGTCTGTTGGTTTTCAGCGGCAGCAGCAGCCATTGCGAACAGACGGCCGGCTTGGTTGAAGTCGCCGGCCTGGCGCGCCTCTACCG
Organism: Ilumatobacteraceae bacterium; assembly: GCA_031428795.1. Classification (GTDB taxonomy): domain Bacteria; phylum Actinomycetota; class Acidimicrobiia; order Acidimicrobiales; family Ilumatobacteraceae; genus UBA668. Next base: position 3,110 of record JANOYI010000484.1, read on the forward strand.
CCTGCTGCTCCAACGAGGCCAACACTTTCGTGCTGGGCTCACGGCGTGCCGTGGGTCCGTCCATCGATGAAAGGTATCGGCGCATTGGGGGGCTGACCTGAGTAGATCGTTACGATGCATAGCCGTGCCTGGTTCTTTCCCCGCCTCGCGGCCTCGACGTTTGCGCAGTTCGTCAGCAATGCGCGATCTCGTTGCCGAAACCCAGCTCGATGTTCGCCAACTGGTGGCGCCGCTCTTCGTTCGTGAGGGCATCGATTCGCCGCAGCCGATTGCATCGCTGCCGGGTGTCGTTCAGCACACGCGTGCCAGCCTGCGCGAGGAGGTTCGCCAGCTGGCCGACCTTGGTGTGAAGGCGGTCATCTTGTTCGGCGTACCGTCAGTGAAGGACGACATCGGGTCGGGTGCATACGACCCCAACGGCATCGTGCAGCTTGCCCTACAGGAACTTGCCGGCGACGTCGGCGACAAGATGGTGTTGATGGCCGATCTGTGCGTGGACGAATACACGTCGCACGGTCACTGCGGTGTTCTCGATGGGCCGGCGGGAGACCCGAACACATCAGTCGACAACGACGCAACATTGGAGATCTACGGTCGCATAGCGGTGGCTCAGGCCAATGCGGGCGCGCACATGGTGGCGCCCAGCGGAATGATGGACGGCCAAGTCGGTGCAATCCGTGCCGCGCTCGATAACGCCGGGCATGTCAACACTTCGATCCTTGCCTACTCGGCCAAATACGCCAGCGGGCTGTACGGCCCGTTCCGCGATGCGGTTGATTGCGCGATTGTCGGCGGCGGCGACCGCAAGGCGTATCAGCAGGATTGGCGCAATGCCCGCGAGGCCATAGTCGAAGTGCAGGCCGACCTTGCCCAGGGCGCCGACATGGTGATGGTGAAGCCGGCACTCAGTTACCTCGACATCATCGCTTCCGTGAAGGCTGCGGTCGACGTGCCGGTCGCGGCGTATCACGTCAGCGGCGAATACGCGATGATCAAGGCTGCCGCTGCCAACGGCTGGATCGACCACGATGCGGTGGCCACCGAGCAACTCACCGCCATCCGTCGTGCAGGCGCCGACGTCATCCTCACGTACCTCACACGCTGGTACGCCGAGACCATCGCCTGAGGTGCATCCTGTGACTTCTACTCCTTCGAATGCCGAGTACTTTGCCCGCTCGTGTGCGGTCATCCCCGGCGGTGTCAACAGCAGCATCCGTGCGTTCAAGTCGGTCGGTGGCACGCCGTACATCGTTGATCGCGCAGATGGTCCGTACGTGTTCGACGTGGAGGGCACGCGCTATCTCGACCTTGTGCAGAGCTACGGCGCGATCATCCTCGGCCACGCCCACCCT
>JANOYI010000485.1:0-10608 GCA_031428795.1 Ilumatobacteraceae bacterium
ATCGCCAGTGTCACAGCGCACCGCGGTGCATCGACGCTTGCCGCCTGCGAGACTTTGACCCGTCATGACCGCTGTACGTGTTGCCATTGCCGGTAGCTCCGGCTCCATCGGAACGCAGACGCTCGACGTCGTGCGTGCCGAGGCCGGCCGTTACGAAGTCGTGGCCCTCGGCGTGAGCTCGTCGGTCGCCGTGCTCATCGAGCAGGCCTTGGAGTTCCGCCCGAAGGTCGTCGCCGTCGCCGACCCGTCGAAGCGTGCCGAGGTTGCAGCGGCGTTGCCGTTCGCGGAAGTGGTCGCCGACCTCGCTGACCTCGTCGATCTTGCCGACGTGGTGGTCAACGGTGTTGTCGGGTTCGCTGGACTACAGGTCACTGTCCGCACGCTGGCGGCTGGCAAACGCCTTGCACTTGCCAACAAGGAAAGCCTGATTGCTGGCGCACCGGTGGTGCAGCCACTGCGGGCGACGCCCGGTGCAGAGCTGGTGCCGGTGGACAGCGAGCACTGTGCAGTGCACCAGTGCCTTCGGTCGTCGTCGTTCAATGACCGTGAAGTCAGCCGCATCGTGCTGACCGCCAGCGGAGGCCCGTTCCGTGGGCGCACGCCAAGCGAACTGGCCAACGTCGGTGTCGACGAAGCGCTCGCCCATCCCACGTGGAAAATGGGTCCCAAGATCACCATCGACTCCAGCACCCTGATGAACAAGGGCCTGGAAGTGATCGAGGCGCACGAACTGTTCGGCACTCCGTACGACTGCATCGAGGTGGTGGTGCACCCACAAAGCATCGTGCACTCGATGGCTGAGTTCACCGATGGCAGCACCATTGCGCAGCTCTCCATGCCTGACATGCGGCTACCGATCGGTTACGCACTCGCCTACCCGGCACGTATCGCCACACCCTTCGGTCGCATTGATTGGGCGCAGGTGGGTCGGCTCGACTTCGAAGCACCCGACACCGCAACCTTCCGCTGTCTCTCGCTGGCGTACGAAGCGGGCCGCATCGGTAGCACGGCACCCGCCTGGCTCAGCGCCGCCAATGAAGTGGCGGTCGAGGCGTTCCTCGCCGGCCGGCTGCGCTGGCACCAGATCGCAGAAGTCAACGACGCCGCGCTCCAGCGCTACGAACCAAGTGCCGATCAAACCATCGACGACATCATCGCCGCCGACGCCCGTGCGCGTCAGGTAGCCCAGGAGGTCCTTCCCGTATGAGCAACGACATCAGTAACGACACAGAACTCGACGCCAACGGCGAGGCGCGCCCCAGCCGTTTCGACCGGATGAAGGTAGAAGTCGTCTCCGGCGGCACCCAGGCGGCGGCGCCAGCTGAGGCTGATCGCACCACAATGCTGGTTGGCATTGCGGCGTGGGTGGCACTCTTTGCTGTCTTCGCGGTCGTCAGCCCCTGGATCCTGGTATTCATCGTCGGCCTCGCAATCTCCATCATGCTGCACGAATTCGGTCACTTCTGGACCGCACGAAAGAGCGGCATGAAAGCGACGCAGTTCTTTCTGGGGTTTGGCCCGCGCGTGTGGAGCTTTCACCGTGGTGAGACGGAGTACGGCCTTCGTGCCATTCCATTGGGCGGTTTCGTAAAGATCATCGGCATGACCAATGTCGACGAAGTGCCCGTGGAGGACGAGCCGCGCACGTATCGCCAGGGCACCTACGCACGACGGATGTGGGTCATCACCGCCGGTTCGGTGATGCACTTGATCATCGCGTTCGTGCTCGTCACATTGGTCTACACAGCGTGGGGCCAGCCCGGTGAGTCAGGGACGGTCCGGCTCGCCAACGTGGTGGCGGACTCGCCTGCCAGCGAGGCAGGACTACTCGTCGACGACGTCATCGTGGCCGTCGACGGTCAGCCGGTGACGACCGCAGACGGGTTCCGCGAAGTTCTCGCCGCAACAGCGCCCGGCGCCACTCGGACCTTGGCGGTGGAGCGCAATGGCCAGCCACTGACGATCGAGGCCTCCCTCATTCAGAACCCCAACGTGGTTGGTGAGGTGGCCGGCTACCTTGGCGTAGCGCCCAACTCGGAGGACCGCGTTCAGCTCGGTTTGGTCGACGCGCTCACCGAGGGACCGAAGGACCTCATTGTCGGCGTGGGACAGGCCATCACCGGTGTGGCGAAGGTGATCAATCCGGTCAACGTGTTCGGCCACCTGGTCGGCACGAATGACGACGTGACGTCGCGACCGGGAACTATCGTCGGGGCCGCGAAGATCAGCGACGACATCGGCCGCTTCGACGGCTGGGCCGGCGCCCTCAGCCTGCTCGCGGCGCTCAACATCTCGGTCGGAGTGTTCAATATGTTTCCGCTGATGCCACTCGACGGTGGCCACGCCGCCATCGCGACCTACGAGCGCATTCGCTCGCGCAAGGGCAAGCGCTACTACGCCGACATCAACAAGCTGATGCCCGTAGCTGCAGCCTGTATCGCCCTCCTTGCTTTCATGTTCCTGACGGGCCTGTACCTCGACACGATCAAGAGCTAGCCCGTTCACAATCGCACGTGTCGCGGCTCCACCGGATCACACCCGGTTGCGTGTGAAGGGTCAGGCTGTGACACGTGCGATTGTGAACTGGGTCGTCGGGTGAAGGGGCGCTGAGCGTCGCGGTGGCGGTGGGAGCTGGCACACTGGTTCCGTGAGCTTCGAACGACGCACCACTCGGCAACTCTTCGTAGGAAAGGTGCCCATCGGCGGCGGCGCACCGATCACGGTGCAGTCGATGACCATCACCAAGACGGCCGACGTTGAGGGCACGCTGCAGCAGATCTATGCGCTCGCGGCCGCTGGCTGCGACATCGTGCGCTGCACGTGCAACGAGGCGGAGGCGGCCGAGGGGCTCGCCCAGATTGTGCCACGCTCGCCGATTCCGATCATCGCTGACATCCACCACCAGTACAAAATGGCGCTGGCAGCAATGGAAGCTGGCGTGCACGGCCTGCGGCTGAACCCCGGCAACATCCGCAGGCCCGAGCACATCAAGGCGGTCGCTGCCGAGGCGAAGGATCGTGGCCTGCCGATTCGCATCGGTGTCAACGGTGGTTCTCTGGACCCTGCCCTCTACGAGAAGTACGACGGCTTGAAGCCGGAGGCGATGGTCGAGAGTGCGCTGAAGGAGATCGCGTACTTCGACGAGGTCGGGTTCACCGACTACAAGATCAGCGTCAAGGCATCGAATGTGCCGATGATGGTGGAGGCGTACCGTCAGCTCAGCGACGTCACTGACGCCCCGCTGCACCTCGGCGTCACCGAGGCCGGCCCTCCGCCCGCGGGACTCTTGAAGGCCACGGCCGGCATCGCCACGCTGCTGCTCGAAGGCATAGGCGACACTATTCGCTACAGCCTCACTGCCGACCCGGTCGAAGAAGCTCGGGCTGGCAGGCAGCTGCTGGAAGCGCTCGGCCTCCGTGAACGCAAGAACGTCGACCTGATTGCGTGCCCATCCTGCGGGCGCGCCGAAGTCGATGTCATCGACATCGCCAATCGGGCAATGGCGGCGTTTGGCGATCGCAAGATTCCGCTGCAGGTCGCGGTCATGGGCTGCGTCGTCAACGGCCCGGGCGAGGCACGCGAGGCCGACCTCGGAATTGCGGCCGGCAACAAGCGGGGGCACCTGTTCGTGAAGGGTCGCAACGTCGCTGTCGTGCCCGAGAACGAGATGGTGGAGGCGCTGGTGGAGTGGGCCGAGTTCATCCACGAGCACGGCACAGAGGCAGCGCTCGCCAGGGTCGACACGACCATCGCCGAGCGTGAAGCCGCCAAGGACCGGGCGAAGATGTTGGGCGATCAAGGCGACGACGCAAATCACGCCCAGGAGAAGATCGTCGAGATCCGCCGCACGGTCAGCGGCGGCTGAGCGTGACATCACCCCTGTTCGAGTTCGACCCTTCGCCGGACGCAATCATCAACCCCAGCATTCATCGGGCGCCGTTGGGCTTTCCGCAGCACGCGGTGATGTGTTGGTTCGGCAATGTGGTTCGCGAGCGCACCGCCGGTCTCGAGCCGGTGCATCATGTGCCGTTCGAACACGGCGACCACCCCATCTGCGTGGTCGAACACCGTGGTGTACCTGTCGCGCTCGTCAGCCCGGGCGTTGGTGCCCCGGCGGCAGTGACGTCGTTGGAGGTCGTCATCGCGTTGGGAGCAACGCAGATCATCGGCTGTGGCGGAGCCGGCATCGTCAAGCCCGGATTCGACGTCGGCCACGTCATCATCCCCACCGGCGCTGTTCGGGACGAAGGCACCAGCTATCACTACGCACCGGCCGACGCAGAGGTCGCGCCCCACCCTCGAGCGTTGGCCGCCATCGACGAAGTACTCACCGAGGCCGGCGTGCCGCACGACCGCGGCCTGGTCTGGACAACCGATGCGTTCTTCCGTGAGACACCTGCGAAGGTCGCCCGGCGCCGTGAGCAGGGTTGCCTGGCCGTCGAAATGGAAGTGTCGGCGATGTTCGCCTGCGCAGCGTTCCGGGGCGCCGCCTACGCCCAGCTGCTGTATGCCGGCGACGACGTCAGCGCCGCCGAGTGGGATCACCGCCACTGGGAAAAGCAGACCGGCGCTCGCGACCGTCTGCTCGACCTCGCCCTCGACGCAGTCGTCCGGCTCTAGCCAGCTCCTGTGTACCCGTCACAGAACGGGGTTCCGTCTGCGTGATGACACAGACGGCTGACGATTGGGCTGGGCGACGCGGAAGACGGTGCTGGGGCCTTCGAGCACTATTGACTCGCCGGGCGCTAGGTAGGCGGTCTGGCCGTGCTGCAGTGGACCCGTGTCGCCATTGGTGGACAGCAGCAGCTCGTGGCCTTGCGACGTGTGCGACATGCGATCGTTGACTTCGAAGCGCCAGAGTTCGAACGGCGCAGCGGGCGTGGGGTAGCACCAACGATCGGGTTCCACCTCGACAGCGCGAACGATCGGGTCGCCCAGCTCTTCGAAACGCAGAACGGCGATCAGCTCGTCGACGTCAATGTGCTTCACCGTCAACCCGCCGCGCACCACGTTGTCGCTAGCGCCCATCACTTCCACTCCTGTCCCGCGTAGATAGGCATGCAAATTGCCCGGGCCGAGGAAGATGGCTTCACCGGGCTGTAGCTGCACCCGGTTCAGCAGCAGTGTCACCGCCACGCTGCCATCGCCGGGGTACATGGCGGCCAAGTCGTTCACGAGCTGGGCTTCAGAGCTCGGGTGTGCGGCGCAGGCGGCCAGGGTTGTGGAGGGGGAGAGTACGCCGCGATACAACGCTGCGACTGTGGTCTGCAACCCAACGCGCAGGAGCGAGCGGCGCAGGTCGTGAGCGCCGATGTCGAGCAGCAGCTCGGAAGTGGCGGCCACCGTACGAAACCCGCACAGCGTGTCGAACGGGGTCAAGGCGCACAGCAGTTCCGGCTTGGCGAACGGGTCGCGGTAGATGCGCCGCGTGTCGTTCAAGGCGACCCCGGCGGCGGTCTCCCGAGCGAACCCAGCCTCTGCGGTCGCGCTGTCCGGGTGAGTCTGCAAGGACAACGGCTGGGCAGCTGCAAGCAACTTCAGCAGGTACGGCAACTGGCCTGAGACCGACGAAAGCGGCTCCCCATCGTTCAACAGCGACGGTGCCGACGGGTGCGTGCCCAGCCACCATTCGGCCCACGGCTGCCCGTCAGCTGGCCGACCCAGCAGATCGGGGATGGCTACAGGGTCGCCCCAGGCGTAGTGCTGAGCAACTCCGCGGACCAAACGCATCGTCGTGACGTTACCGGGCCGGCTGCCGGGCGGTCAGAACAGGCGCAGTTCGTCGGGTTTCATGCCACGCAGTTCGTCGTAGTCCACCTCGACGACGGTGAAACCTCGGGCCGCGGCCAGCACCTTCGCCTGGGGCTTCACACTTTGCGCGACGAAGACCCCGCGCACGCTGCCCAGCGATGAATCCAGATGGAGCCGCTCGATGTACCGAGCCAACTGCTCGACACCGTCGATGTCGCCACGCCGCTTCACTTCGATGGCCACCACCTGACCGCTGGCGTCGCGGCACACCAAGTCGATCGGCCCGATCGCTGTGGGGTACTCGCGACGAACGAGGGTGAGGCCGTCCTCAATCGTCTGCGGCGACGCCGCGAGCAGCACCTGCAGGTGCGCCTCCACCCCGTCTTTCTGCAGGCCGGGGTCGTCGCCGAATTCGTGGGCCGTTTCGGTGAGTACCTCCAACAGCGTGATCACCAGTTCCTCGCCCTTCGGGTTCGTCACGGTCCAGTGGTCGCCGTTGTCGACCAGCGTGTTGGGCGCGTTCATCCAGTTGAGGGGCTTGTAGGCACCACCGTCCGCGTGGATGGCGACGCACCCGTCGGCCTTCACCATGATCAGGCGCACGGCCTCAGGGAGGTGGGCATCAAGCCGACCTCGATAGTCGACAGTGCAACGGGCTACAACAAGGCGCACGGCGAGCGACGCTACTTGGCGACGTGGTCGCGCATGCGCTTTTGGATGAGCTCGCGCCGAGCCTGCAGCTGGCGGTAGGTAAGCGCCTCGGTGTCGTTGTCGACACCGAAGCCAGCCTTGACGCCGTCCATGTTGATGGCCACGGAGGTGTGGTCGATGCCGAGCTCGTTGGCCAGACGCTCGCCGTGACGCTCGGCGAACATCAACGAGATCTTGCCGATCTCGCCGAGCAGGTCGAGGTCTGGGGCGAGGCGAGCCATCGCCCCGTCAAGAAACACCATGTTCTTGACGTAGAGCATCAGCTCCTTGGGCAGCTTGGCGCCGTAGCCCAACAGCGCCTTCACAACGCGCTGCACTTCAGCGACCAACTCCTCGCCGGTGAGGGTGGTCGGGTCGACGGTCGGCTGATCAAGTCGAAGATCCTTGATCACCGCATCCAGGTCGGTGTCGGCGGGCAGCGCGCCGAGGTCGCGCATCGCGGCCATCTGCCCTTTGACGTCGTTGGTGGTGGCGCCCAACATCATTCTCAGGAAGGCAAGACGGCGGTTGTCGGAGAGCCTGCCGACAATGCCGAAGTCGAGCAGCGCTGTGCGGCCGTCCGCCAGCACGAACAGGTTGCCGCCGTGTAGGTCGCCGTGGAACACGCCGTAGACCATGGCGCCCTCCATGAGCGCAACCATCGCGGTGCGCACCACGTCTTCGGTGTCGATGCCAGCGTTCTGCATGCCGACGACATCGTCGAAGTTGAAGCCTTGCAGCTTTTGCATGACCAGAACACGACGGGTGACCAAGGTGGGGTGCGGTCGCGGCACGACGTAGCCATGGTTGCCGAGCTCGTGCAGCATGGCTGCAACGTCGATCATGTTGGCGGCTTCCATGCGAAAGTCGAGTTCTTCCACAATCGTCTCGGCGAAGAGCTCCACCAAAGCTGGCGGGTTGGCCAATGAAGCGATGGGAATGCGACCCACCAGGAACGGCGCCAACCATGCCATGACCCGCAGGTCCTTGCGGACCAGAAGCGCGACGCTGGGCCGCTGCACTTTCACGACGACTTCCTCACCGGTGAGCAACGTTGCGGCGTGCACCTGAGCGATCGAGGCGGCAGCGAGCGGGGCGCGATCGAAGCTGGCGAACACGTCCTCCAGGCGGGCGCCCAGGTCGGCCTCGACGACAAGCCGCACCGTGTCGAACGGTTCAGCCGGTACCTGGTCACGGCACTTCTTGAACTCGTTGACAAGTTCGGCAGGGAAGAGACCTTCCCCGCTGGAGATGATCTGGCCAAGCTTGATGTACGTCGGCCCGAGTTGCTCGGCGGCGCGGCGCAACCGCAAGGAGATTTCGGCCCGACTGGCTTCAGGTGTGGCGTAGCTGCCGCGCTTCTTGCGCACCATCCATGGCACTACCGCGCCCGACAGTGTGCGCACCACGCGCAGGACGCGCCGGCCGGGCGGCACCGCGCCGGGCTTGGTAAGTGCGGGCACCTCGCCCTGCGCTCGGGCGCGCAGATCGGCCGCCAAGGGAAGCCAGCGAATGGCATCACGCTGCAACGTCCAAGGGCCCTCTTCCGTAAACGCTGCCCAGCTGCAGTCCTCAAGCACACTCATACCTGCATGATCGCAGCGATTCTTGAAAGTGGCACGGTCCAGGTCAATCCGCAGGTGTGACTAACATCCGCCAGAGCACCGACTGTCTGGGGGGACACCATGGGCGACAAGTACTACGTGACGGATACTTCGCTGTCTCAGCGCTTTCCGATCTACACACGCGCAAACGTGGGGGAGGTGTTCCCCGACCCGGTGACGCCACTCAGTAGCTCAGCGGCACTATGGGAGGCCGAGCTTGGCTGGCGCGATGCGTGGGTGCGGATGGGCGCGTTCGAGGCCGACGAGTTTCCCGACGGCGACTTCTGCCAGCTCGGCGTGCAAGGTGGCTACTGCTACCTGAACGCGTCGCTCATCCGTCTGTTCGGCGAGCGCGCCCCGGGGCTCAGCTGGCAGATGATGGACGAGCAGTTCTTCGGCGCCCAGCCGGGCATTCCTCCCTACGAGGAGATGGAAGGCGATGTGCGCCCGGACCTCGGCGAGAAGATCGGTGCGACCTTTGGCTGGGTGTTTGCGCAACAGAGCCTCAGCGATCTCACGGAACTGACGGAAGAACGGGCCCTGACCAAGGCCCTACGCGACGACCGGCCGGACGTCTCGGCGCTGAGCCTGGAACAGCTGTGGGCGCGCTTTCTGGAGATGGTGCCGCTGCACCGACGAATGTTTGCGCAGCACCTCTTCACGACGTACATGGCGACTGTGCCGCTGGGTGTCATCAGTGGCGTCGCCACTGCTGTCGGCCGACCGGATCTGATCATGCCAATTATCGCCGGCATCGGCGAGGTCGATTCAGCTGAGCCCAGCTATGCCATGTGGGCTTTGTCGCGATTGCCGCTTGGATCCGCTGAGTTCGAGGAAGGGTTCGCCTCGTTCCTTTACGAGTTTGGCAGTCGTGGCCCGAATGAGTGGGAGACGCGGTCAGCAAGTTGGGAAACCCGGCCAGCGCTCGCCCTTGCGGCCATCGACCGCATGCGAGTCTCGCCCGACAGTGCCAACCCTTCTGGTCATCAAGCAGCTCGCGCAGCCGAGCGGAAGGTCGCGTCCGCCGAGCTGTTGGCGATGGTGGAGGGCGATGCCGCCACGCACGGACAGTTGGCAGCCGCCATCGGCTGCTCGAAGGCCTGGCTGCCCGGTCGCGAACGCACGAAGACCAACAACATTCGTGTGGTGCACGAGATGCGAATCGCGATGCGCGAGATCGGGCGACGAATGGCTGAGGCCGGGGTGTTCGACGAGATCGAAGACTTTGGCTTCGTCACCATGGACGAGATGCCTGCGTTCCTGGCGGCACCGCGCACCATGGCCGAAACGGTTCGGCAGCGTCGCGCCGAGTACATGCGGCTAGAGCAGCTGGAGCCGCCGTTCCTCTTCGTCGGCCGTACCGACGGACCCGACACGTGGGTGCGACGCGACGCGGCAAGTGCCAACATGCTGGCGGTCGGCGATGTGCTGGCGGGCATGTCCGGCTGCCCAGGCCAAGCGGAAGGTATTGCTCGTGTCATCCTCGACTCCAATGATCCGTTCGCGCTGGAACCAGGCGACGTCCTGATAGCGCCTATCACCGACCCCTCGTGGACGCCGTTGTTCGTGCCAGCGGCAGCAGTTGTCGTTGATGTCGGCGCACCGTTGAGCCACGCGATCATCGTCAGCCGCGAGCTGGGCATTCCGTGCGTCATCAGCGCCACCGGCGCAACGCGGCGAATTCCAAATGGTGCCCGGGTGCGCGTTGACGGTAGTACCGGCGTCGTTACGGTGCTGGAGCTGCCGTAGTCGCAATTCCCCGGTCGCCGCTCGCCGGCGCTGACGACTCGTACGAGGCGAGTTTGTCGTACCATCGGCGCATGCGGCGCGGCAGGAGCAAACTGTGGACTGGTGTGCTGGTGGCCGTCGCTATCGGGATGGCCGGGTGCTCCTCGCAATCGGGCGTGCGGGCGACTGAATCGAACGCTGCGAGCTCCAACGCGGCGGCTGACGGCGACGCCACCATCGCTCCCGACCCTGCCACGCGTGTACTGACGTTGGACAACGGCCTGGTCGTCTACCTGCGCGCGAACGACCGTCCGGGTATGAGCACCCAAATGAGGCTGGCGATCAATGCGGGCTCAGGACTTGAGCAGTCCGATCAGTCCGGTGTCGCGCACTTCCTGGAGCACATGCTGTTCAACGGGACCGAACAGTTCCCCGACAACGAACTGATCGATGTGCTGCGCACGTTCGGCATGGAGTTCGGTGCCGACGTCAATGCGTATACCTCGTACGACGAAACGGTGTACGAGCTGACCGTCCCGACAGACGAACCCGACAACGTCGCTACGGGGCTGGATGTTCTTGCGCAGTGGCTGACTGCCGCCACGCTTGACGAGGTTGCGGTCGCCGACGAGCGGGGAGTCGTGCTCGATGAGTGGCGCGGCAGCAACCAGACGTTGGATGGCCGAATTGTTGCCGCCCTCGAGGAGATGTTCCTGGAGGGCACGGGCTACGAGCAGCACTCGCCAATCGGTACTGCTGCTGCGATCGAGGCAATGACTGCAACGCCGCTGCGGCAGTTTTACGACGCCTGGTACCGGCCGGAGAATGCGGCGAT
>JANOYI010000486.1:0-9725 GCA_031428795.1 Ilumatobacteraceae bacterium
CTGTCCGAGGCGTGCCGAGACGCCCTCGACAAACGGGAGATCTGTGACATGTACGAGGGCAATGCGCCGTACACAGCGCGATATGTCCTTCCTGACTACGCAAAGGCGCTGGCCCAGGGCTCTGCGCATCTCGAACTGGAGCCGCCGACCACCCTCGACGAAGCACTCACGTTCCTGCAGGTGATGTACGCCCACGTGCCGTCAGTGACCACCTACCCCGTCTACCTCGGCGACCTTGACCGGCTGCTCGAGCCGTTCGCGATCGGTATCACGGACCGCGACCTCGACGAGAAACTGCGACGGTTCTGGATCGGCCTCGACCGAATGGTGCCCGATGCGTTCGCACACACCGACCTCGGCCCCTCCGACGGCCGGGTGGTGCGGTCGATTCTGCGCGTCGAGCGGTCGTTGCGCCAGGTCGTGCCCAACATCACGCTCCGCGTCGACCCCACGCTCACACCCGACGATCTCGTGTACGACGCGGTCGAAACCGTGTTCCAGACCGGCAAACCGCACTTCGTGAACCACCCGATGATGGTTGCCGATCACGGCGAGGCATACGCCGCGGTGAGTTGCTACAACTCACTGAAGATCGGCGGCGGGGCACACACGCTCGTCCGTCTGAATCTGAAGGAAGTGGCCGTGCGCCACACGGGCAGTGTCGAGGCGTTTCTCGCATCGACACTGCCCCACTTTGTCGAGCTCACCGCTGAACTGGCCGAAGCACGCGTCCGGTCGCTGGTCGAACAGCAACACTTCTTCGACACGCACTGGCTGGCCGCCGAAGGTCTGATCTCCATCGACCGCTTCTCGGCGATGTTCGGTGTGTTCGGGCTGGCGGAGGCCGTGAACTTGCTGATGACCCACGAGGGCCAGGATGGCCGGTACGGCCACGACGCTGCGGCCAACGCCATGAGCTATCGCATCGTCGAGCGCGTTGCCGAGTTGGTTGCAGCGCGGCCGATGCCCTACTGCGAGGGCGGCGGCGGGCGCTGCTACCTCCACTCGCAAAGCGGCATCGACCTCGACCGCGACGTCACCGCCGGAACTCGTGTCCCCGTGGGCGAAGAGCCGGGCATGCTCGATCACATTCTCACCTGCGCCCCACACCACCGACTCTTCGCCGCCGGCATCAGCGATGTGTTCCACGTGGACGACACCGCACTGACGAATCCGCAGGCAGTGGTCGACATCATTCGCGGTGCCTTCCGTTCGGGTATGCGCGACTTCACGTTCAACCTCGACTCGAACGAGTTCATCCGCATCACCGGCTACCTCGTGCGCAAGAGTGACCTGGTCAACATCGAGAGCAAAGGCGCACTGCACGGCAGCGACTACCTGGCCGCCGGTTCGGAGAACTCGTTCCACCTGACGCAGCGAGCGGCGAAGAGGATCGGCTGCCATGAGCTCAGCCCCCGGCCTGATCACTGACACGATCGAGTTCTCCAGCGTCGATGGTCCGGGCAACCGGTTCGTCGTGTTCCTGCAGGGCTGCAACTTCGACTGCATCGCCTGCCACAACCCCTACACAATCAACGTGTGCAACAACTGCGGTGACTGCCTGGCCACGTGCTCGTCGGGTGCGCTGACGTTCGGCGACGATGGGCTGGTGGTGTGGAACGAGGATGCGTGCGAGGGGACAGACGCCTGCCTCGCAACCTGCCCGTGGGACGCCACACCGAAGGCTCGCCCCCGTCAGGTCGAAGAGCTGCTGACTGACATCCGTCGGGCGGCACCGTTCCTGTCGGGCATCACCGTGTCGGGCGGTGAGGCGACTCAGCAGGCGGACTTCGTCCATGCGCTGTTCTCCGCCGTCAAGGCCGACCCAGCGCTGCATCGCCTGACATGTTTTGTCGACTCGAACGGCGCAGCAACGCGCGATACGTGGACGCGTCTTGCACCGGTGATGGACGGCGCGATGATCGACCTGAAGTGCCTCGACCCGCAGACACACCGCACGATGACCGGACAGCCGAACGACCAGGTGCTGGAAACCATTCGCCACCTCGACGCCCTGGGGAAGCTCTACGAGGTCCGCCTACTCCTCATCCCCGGCGTGAACGACGACCCCGACCTACTGCGCCGGACGGCCGAGTGGCTGGCAGATCTCAACCCTCTGCTGCGATTGAAGCTCATCGGCTTCCGGCCCTGTGGCGTGCGGCCCAACGAGCGTGAGTTGGTGCAGCCAACCGCTGAGCAAATGTCCCTCTATCGCGACGTGTTCGCATCGCGGGCGCAGTTCAGCGTCTGCTCTCTCTAGCCCTGGTCGCTCCCAAAAGGGTTCTCACGACTGATCAGAGCTACTCTGCAGCGATGATCGCAGTGGTGGTGGTTCGCGCGGGGCAGCTTCCTGCTGGCGGGGCGGAGGCCATTGCCGAATGCGCCGGCCGCGCTCTGCTGGTCGGCAGTGAACTCGACGCTGCGATTGCCGACCTTGCTGGCATCGCCACCGAAGTGACCGCCGTTGAACTCACCGATTTCCTGCCCGGCGCATGGGCGCAGGCGCTCGCCCCGCTGCTCGCCGACGAGCCAATGCTGATACTGCCCGGCTCGCCCGACGGTCGCGACCTCGCACCCCGCCTGGCCTCGCTGCTGCATCGTCCGCTGTTCGCTGGTGCGACGGCTGTCAGCCCGCAACGGGTCGAGTTGGCGCGCAATGGTGGCCGCGAGCTGCACTCCTGCTCACCGGGCACCGAGTTCGTGGCGACCCTGCAACCAGGCGTGCGCGGTATAGAGGTCGACCCAGATCGGCCGGCGCCGACCGTGACCAACGTGAGCGTCGCCCTCGCCGTCGGCGAGCACGACGCCGCAGTGCTCGCCGTGCACCCGCCGAACCCCGCGACCGTCGACCTGGCCGAGGCACCACGAATCGTCGGCGGTGGGGCCGGGCTGGATGGGCCGGAGCGCATTGAGCAGCTCGCACACGTGGGCGCCGCGCTTGGCGCCAGCATGGGCGCCACCCGCGTGATCACCGACCGCGGCTGGGTGGCACACGAGCGCCAGATTGGCACCACGGGCGTGGTGGTCGACCCCGACCTCTACCTGGCCTTCGGTGTCAGCGGCGCCGTGCAGCACACCAGCGGGCTCGGCAACCCGGCGCACATCATCTCGGTCAACACCGATCAGCATTGTCCGATGATGCAGCTGGCCGACCTGGCCATCGTCGCCGACGCCAACGAGACACTGGCCGCACTCGACGCACTCCTCACCGTCGGTGCCGCATGAGCGAACCCAGTACGCCCGCGGACACGCCTGTCGATGTCGACGTCATTGTCGTCGGTGGCGGGCCGGCCGGTTCCTGCGCGGCATTGGTCGCGGCCCGCGCCGGGCTCTCGGTCGTGCTGCTGGAGCGCGGGCCGTTCCCCGGCAGCAAGAACATGTACGGCGGCGTGGTGTACCCGCGTATTCTCGACGAGCTGATCCCCAACTGGTGGGAGGAAGCGCCCATCCAACGATGGGTGACGCGCCGCAGCACGATGCTGCTCACCGACACGCAAGCACTCACCGTCGACTTCCGCTCAGAAGCGTGGGGCAAGCCTCCGTACAACGGCGCCACCGCCTTCCGCCCCGATTTCGACAACTGGCTGGCCGGCCACGCACAGGCTGCCGGCGCACAACTGATCACCAGCACCACCGCCACCGGGCTGTTGCGCGACGCGACGGGCAAGGTTGTCGGTGTACGCACGGACCGTCCCGATGGCGACCTGCGCGCTCACGTCGTCATCGCCTGCGATGGCGTCAACAGCTTCCTCTCCAAGGAGGCCGGCCTCTACGAACACAGCGATGCAAAACACTTCACCCTCGGCGTGAAAGAAACCTTGGCGCTGCCGAAGGACGTGATCGACGAACGCTTCGGCGTGCGTGGTCGCGAGGGCGTCGACATCGAAATCATCGGCGCCACCGGCGGCGTCAACGGCGGCGGCTTTCTCTACACAAACCTCGACACCATCGCCGTCGGAGTTGTCTTGAAGCTCAACAAGCTGGGTGCCCAACAGCAGCGGCCCGAACAAATCATCGCCACGCTCAAGCAGCACCCGGCCATCGCCCCGCTGGTGCAAGACGGCGAACTGAAGGAATACAGCGCACACCTCATCCCCGAAGCTGGGCTGAAGATGATGCCGAAGATGACCACCGACGGCATGCTCGTAGCGGGCGACGCAGCCGCGTTGTGCTTGGCCGCGGGCATCTGGTTGGAGGGCGTCAACTTCGCGATGGCCAGTGGCATGTACGCAGGCGAAACCGCCGTCGAAGCTGTTCGTGCCGGCGACACCAGTGCTGGCGGGATGGTCGGCTACCAACGTCGGCTCAGCGACACCTTCGTGTTGCGCGACCACCGCAAGCTGCACAGGGCACCCGAGTTGGTGCTCAGCGATCGCGTGCAGCACCTCTATCCAGGCATGGTCGCCAATGTTGTCGAGCGCATGTTCCGCGTGGACAACCCGACACCCAAGCCGGGCGTGCGGCGCATCTTCAACCAGGAACGCAAGCGCGCCGGAGTGCGCCGACGCGACCTGCTGCGCGACGGTTGGACCGGATTCAGGAGCTTCGGATGACCGACCATTCCGGGGAGACCCGTGCGCACCCCGCCCAGATTTTGGCCCCCAACGAGTGGGGTGGCATGTCGTTCCAGGAGCGGATGGCAACGGCCGAGTTCCGCATTCACCACCAGGCGCACATCGTTGTCGACGGTTCGGTCTGTGAGGGGTGCAGCACCCGCGAGTGCATCGTTGCCTGCCCGGCGAACCTGTTCATTCCCACCAGCGATGGCGGCCTCGTGTTCAACCACGAGCAGTGCTTCGAATGTGGCACCTGCTACCTCGTGTGCAACAAAGAGGGTGCAATCAGCTGGAACTATCCGGAGGGCGGCCACGGCGTCGTCTTCCGTCGCACATGATTGTCGCCTGCCTGAAGTGGGTCACTCACCCCGGTGAGCCCAATGACGCTCGCTTCGCGGGCATGAGCCCAGCCGACCAATCTGCATTGGAGTTCGCGCTCGCGCAGGCGAATGCAGTGCGCGGCGAAGTCACCGTCGTCACCGTCGGCCCGCCAGCCGCCGAGTCGGTGCTGCGCGACGCATTGGCGTGTGGCGCCCATCATGCGCTGCGCATTCACGCGCCAGCGGCGCTCACCAGCGCCCAGGTGGCCGAGGCCATCTCCACCGCCGTACCGTCGGCACAGTGGGTGTGGTGCGGCGACTACTCGCTCGATCGTGGCACCGGCAGCGTGCCTGCATTCTTGGCAGCCAACCTCGGCGCGCAGCAGGCACTGGGCGTCATCGCGGTCGACCGCGCCGACCATGGTCAGGTCACTGCCACGCGCCGGCTGGACGGCGGACGCCGCGAGGTGCTGTCGGTCAACGCCCCCGCCGTGATCAGCGTGGAGGGTGCCACCGCCGTGCTCCGCCGGGCCGGGCTCCGCGCGCTGCGTTCGGCCGCGCAGGTGGTGATCGACGTTCGCCAGCCATCATCGGCTGCACACGCCGAGGATGCTGTCATCTACCCGTACCGACCTCGCGCCCGCGCTCTCGCCGCGCCGCGAGGCACTCATCCGCTCGACCGACTTCGCGCCCTCACCGACGCCAGCAGCGCAGCCCCCGCGCACGGTGAGTCGGTTGTGTTGGCACCTGCCGATGCCGCCGTTCGAATCGTCGCCGCCCTGCGCGACTGGGGTTACCTCCTGTGAGCAACGCCGAATGAGCTTCAAGGCGGTCGACCACCTCGACGATGTCGGCAACGCGCTATTGCAAGCCGCCGACACGCTGCTGGCCAGCGAGGGTGCTTCGGCGCTGACAGTGCGCCGCATTGCCACCGAGGCAGGCATGAGCACGATGAACGTGTACTCGCGTTTCGGCGGCAAGGACGGAGTCGTCGAGCACCTGTTTCTGCAGGGCTTTGCACTGCTCGCCGACGCCATGCACGACGTGCCCGAGACCGACGACCCCATGCTGGACCTCAGCATCTGTGGCGTTGCCTATCGTCGTTTCGCACTTGACCACGCCACGCTCTACGCCGTCATGTTCGAACGTGTTGTTGCCGATTACGTGCCGACTCCAGAGGCGCAGGCCGCAGCGATGGGGACTCTGCACCTACTCGCGGCGCGGTTGCAGCGCACGATGGACGCTGGCATTCTGCGGCCGATGGACGCCACCCACGCTGCTGCGATTGTGTGGAGCACGTGCCATGGTGTGGTCAGTCTGCAGTTGAAGCACTTGGAGGTTGCCTACGTCGACTGGCAGCAGGTGTACCACGACGCAACCGCAGCGGTCATCCTTGGACTTACGCAATGAACTGCAGGAAGCCATGACGAAGCATCTCGGGCGCACCACGTGGAGCGACCATTGGAAGCCCACCCGACGTGCGCTACTGATCGTTCCGATTGGCGCCTGCGAGCAGCACGGGCCACACCTGCCGCTCGACACCGACACCCGAATCGCGGTCGCACTGGCGGAGAGCCTGGCCGACAAGTTCGACGAAGGCGACCTGCTCGTCGCGCCGCCGCTCACCATCACCTCCAGCGGCGAGCACGCATCATTCCCGGGCACGCTGTCCATCGGCGCCGAGGTGATGGAGCAGGTGATCGTCGAGCTGGTGCGCAGCGCCGATTGGAGCGCAGGCGTCGTGCTGGTCAACGGCCACGGCGGCAACCGACTGCCGGTCGAACGTGCGGTACGCACACTTTTGGAAGAGCAGCGACGCGTGTTCTCGTGGTGGCCGAAGATTCCCAATGGTGATGCACACGCGGGCGACACCGAGACCTCGATCATGCTGGCGTTGGCACCCGACCTCGTACGGATGCACCGTGCCGAAGTCGGCAACACCGAGCCGTTGACAGACCTGCTGGACGACATGATCGAGGGTGGAGTCCGCGCGGTCAGCGAGAACGGAGTGTTGGGCGACCCGCGCCACGCTTCCGCCTCGCACGGTCGCAACCTGATGACCCGTCTCAACATCGACCTCGTCGCCGCCGTCGACGAGTGGTGGGTCTAGTGCCTGCAACGAAGTACCGCCTCGACTCGTCGTGGCGTCGACCGGGCGATGGCCGGGTTCTGATAGCCGGCTCACCGCTGCGACTCTTCCGACTCTCGACCGGCGGTGCACAGGTAGTGGCGATGGCCGAGTCGGGCGAGCAGCCCGAGACCGCTCCCGTCCATCAGCTGCTCGACCGCTTCGTCGATGCCGGGGCAATGCATCCGGTCCACGAACGCGGCCCGTTCACTGCCGCCCACGTCACGGTCGTGATGCCCGCGTACGGCCAGCTACCCCGGGTCCTACCGGCAGGCGTGCACGTCATCATCGTCGACGACGCCAGCCCCCGCCCGTTGATTCTCAATGACGCTGACCATGTCATGACTGGACTGCGGCACACGCTGCTACGGCATGACGCGAACCGTGGTCCGGCGGCGGCGCGCAACACCGGACTTGCGCAAGTGACGACGCCATTGGTCGCGTTCGTCGACACCGACGTTCACCTGACCGACGACTGGCTGGCGCCCCTGCTCGCCCACTTCGCCGATGATCGGATCGCACTCGTGGCACCACGGGTCACTGGCAGACCCGGCACCACCTGGCTGCACGCCTACGAGCAGCGGCACAGCCCGCTCGACCTCGGCACGGAACCTGCACGCATCACCCCCGGCACCCGCGTCAGCTACGTGCCTGCGGCGGCAATGGTGTGGCGCACCCACGTGCTACGTGAGCTGGGCGGCTTCGACGAGGCGATGCGGCTGGGCGAAGACGTCGACCTCGTGTGGCGCGCCGTTGCAGCCGGTCATCGCTGCCGCTACGAGCCGACGTCGGTCGTCCATCACGAACCGCGGGCGACCGCGAAGGAACTGTTGCGACAACGGTTCGGCTACGGCCGCTCGGCCGCATCGCTGGCTCATCGGCACCCGAAGGCCTTGGCACCGGTACGAATGAGCGGCTGGAGCGCGTTGTCCTGGCTACTGCTCGCCGCGTGCCATCCGCTGCTCGCGATTGGGGTAGCCGGCGGCACCACGATTGCACTTCAGCGCAAACTCACAGACGTGCCGCCGCGCGAGTCGGCTCGACTCGCAGGCCTCGGCCACCTTGCCGCCGGTCGCCAGTTCGCGCAGGCAATCACCCGCGTCTGGTGGCCCGTAGCGCTCTTGGCAGCCATCGTCAGCCGACGCGCACGCCTGCCGATCGCCGCCGCCTTCGTTGCTCCTGCGCTCATCGACGCTGCCAGAACTCGGTCGACACAACCGCTCACGGACGCACCATTCGTGACGGCGGATCAGATGGCCTACGGCGCTGGACTGTGGGCTGGCGTGTTAGCGGAACGCGAAGTCGGGCCGTTGTGGCCCGAGTTCACGAACTGGCCGTCGCGAAACGGCGAGTGATATCGCTGCAGTCCTCGCACACCTCGGCGGGGATGAGGCCCCAGCGCATCAGCCGGTTGAACACCATGCAGCCCAGGCAGAACGCGAATGCCGACTCCAGCGTGGCGGCCAGCACGAGACCGGTGATGAGGCCAGCGGCGACCGAGGATGAGCCGACGGCGGTTGCCACCAACGCACCAGCGCTGAAGGCAAGACCAACACCCTGGGCGAACCGCTTCGGCGGGCCGGCAACAAACTGGTGCTCGACGTGCAGGCGAGGAGTGACCACGCGGGTGACGAACTGGCCAAGCGGACTGAACCGCGGCCCGCTGAGCACCCGAGCCAGGAAGCCGAACGAGAGCGGCAACAGCAGCCACCACTGGCGGAACACGAGGTACGCCACACCCTGCGCCACGACCCCGGCCGCGACCAGACGGGCGGAGGTTTCGTTGACCGGATTGGGAAACTCGAAGAGGCGCGAACGCATGAAAGTGATGTTAGACCGACAAAGCCGATCAGACAACTCGGAATTAGCCCTCAGCGCCCCTACTTTCGAGGGTTTCGACGACCTGGGGCGCGCTCGAAACCCTCGAAAGGTACGTTTACGGCGCATGACTGTTCGCCTCACCGTTGACCGCGCCCGATGGAAAGCCCTCGTCACGGCGTCTATCGCCGACTACGGCGACGGGCTGGTGCCGGTCGTCAAGGGCAATGGGTACGGCTTCGGTCGGCCTGCGCTCCACCAGGAAGTCGCCGGCACGATGGTCTGCGTGGGCACCGTTCACGAACTGGCCGACGTTCCCGCTGCGCTGACCCCCATCGTGCTCACCCCCACGTTGAAAGCCCCGGCGGATACTCGACCGGTGCTCACCGTGGGCAGCGTCGAACACGTCAGCGCCCTCGCCGGATGGCAGGGCAGCGTGATGGTGAAGCTGGCCAGCAGTATGCGACGGTACGGCGCCACGCCGGCCGAACTACCCGCCCTGCTCACGGCCATCGACCACGTAGGTCTGGAGATCGCCGGCTACGGCCTGCATCTCTCACTGGCAGGCACCGACGACAGCCGGCTCGCGGAGATCGAGGAGTGGCTGTCACTCGTGCCGACGACAGCCGAGGTGTGGGTCAGCCATCTGCGACCCGAGTCGTTCCGGACACTCATCGCCAACCACCCCACACGCCGATTCCGCATACGCGTCGGCACCGCGCTCTGGCACGGCATCCCACGCGCTGATTTCATCAGCCTCACCGCCGACGTGTTGCAGACCCAACACGTCGGCGCCGGCGAGCCGGGCGGGTACCACCACACGTCCGTGCCGTTCGACGGGACGCTGCTCGCCATTGGTGCCGGGTCCGCCCACGGCATCGCTCCGCTCGACGCTGCCGACCC
>JANOYI010000487.1:0-4489 GCA_031428795.1 Ilumatobacteraceae bacterium
GGCCGTGGTCGTCTTGATGCTGTGGCTGTTCCTCACGGCGCTGTGTGTAATCGTCGGCGCCGAGCTCAATGCCGAGACAGAACGGCAAACACGACAGGACAGTACGCAAGGCGCGCCGTTGCCTCTGTGCTCTCGAGACGCCGAGGTGGCCGACACCGTCGGAGCGACGGCTGATGAACTCCAGGCCTCCGCCGAGTCCGGCGTCACCAACGACGATCAGTAGGCCGTTGGCGGCACCTTGTACCGCGTCGCGCGCGCAACGCGTGGCCAACAATGCTTGTTGTCCGGCCACGAGACTTTGGACGGACACGCTCGTGGAGCCGTCGTCCATACGGCAATGTTGATGTTTTTCAATCGACGGACTGGGGAGTTGCGGTGAACGACAGGATGCGACCAGCAGACGGAGTGGACCTCTCGATTGACGGCGAGAACATGCACTACTTCGAGCAGGGAGTAGGCGAACCGACCCTCCTCCTCATTCACGGATTCCCCAGCAGTGCCCAACTCACCTTTGGGCGTCTGCTGCCACAGCTTCCCCCCGACCGCCGAGTCGTTGCCATCGATCTGGCCGGACTCGGTTGGAGCGATCGCAGCAGACAGGGGACCAACGACCCGTCCGTCCATTCCCACTCCTCGCGTGAAGTACTCTCATCGAAAAACTGATCAAAGTGACGGGAGTTACTCATGAGTCAAGGAGAGACGCAGGGGCTGGCCGCGTCCACAGATCCGCGCGTTCGAAGCCTGGTCGTCAAAGGCCCGCCAGCCACACATCGAGCGCGTTTCATCGAGCAGCTCAAAAAGCGCAGCACACACGCAGTGGTGTCTCCGGCAATCCAGAACCTCGCAGTGTTGCTGGACACGGATGCCACGCTGCGAATGGACCTGACCGAGGCGATCTGCGAGGCACAGGGGCAAGGATTCGATCTCGGGTTTTCGTCCATCGAGG
Source organism: Ilumatobacteraceae bacterium (assembly GCA_031428795.1). GTDB lineage: Bacteria > Actinomycetota > Acidimicrobiia > Acidimicrobiales > Ilumatobacteraceae > UBA668. The sequence goes on from JANOYI010000487.1 coordinate 947, forward strand.
AACTGCTCCCGCTGATTGCGACCACCATCACGCAAGCGCCACCGTACGACGAGACCGAGCTCGTCGGGTGTCCACTCAACGGGCTGTTGGACCCGCTGATGAACATGACGCACGGCTATTCGCTCTTTCGGTCGCCGAAGCTGAACGCTGCGCTGAAGGCTGTGCTCAACGAGTGGTGCACGTTCCTTTCCAGCGCTGACTCGAGGACGTACCTCAACAGCGTGTCTCCCACCGGCTGGTTCTGCCCAGAGGCGCTGACCAAGATCGACATAACGCAGTTCGAGTGCAACCCGAGTGCGCCGTACTATGGGTTCGCGTCGTGGAACGGCTACTTCACCAGGCTCTTCCGCCCAGGCGTACGACCGGTCACCGCGCCGAACGACGACAAGATCATCGTGTCAGCGTGCGAAGCCGCGCCATACAACACCCAGTCCAACCTCCAACTCGTCGACCAGTTCTGGATGAAGTCGCAGCCCTACTCCCTTCGCGACATCTTCGGTTCGAAGGGAACTCAGTTCGGCCCGAAGTTCGTCGGCGGCGATCTCTATCAAGCGTTCCTCAGCGCTGACAACTATCACCGCTGGCACGCCCCTATCCGCGGCACGATTCGAGCCGCATACAACCTCGATGGCACCTATTACTCGGACACCGAGTACGGCGGCTATGACCCAGCCGGTCCGAACGACTCGCAGGGTTACATCACTGCCGTCGCGGCTCGTGCCGTCATCGTCATTCAAAGCGTCGACCCTGCCGTCGGTCTCGTCGCGTGCGTGTTTGTCGGCATGGCCGAGATCTCGTCCAATATGGTTGGCGTCGCAGTGGGACAACATGTGGAGAAGGGCGACCAGCTCGGGTATTTCCAGTACGGCGGCTCCACCCACTGCGTCATCTTCCAGCCCGGTGTGATCCAGCGGTTCATGGCCCAACCGCCCTTCACCGCGCCACCGACGCAACTGTCGACACAGATCGCGATTGCCAATTGATCGACGCTGCGGGGGACTACTTCAGCGATGTCGAGTCGTCGGCCGACGATGTCAATCTGTTGCTTCGCTATGCCAGCAAGCTGCCCCACCTCGCGTTGTTCGTCTGGAACGAGGACAATGGTCTGCCGATCTATATGTCTCGACAGCTACCCCGGTTCTACGGACTCACCATGGAGGAGTTCACTACGAGATTCGGGTCGAATGAGACCATCGCAGCCAACATGCTGGAGGAGGACGTTGCCGGCTACCTGGCGGCCACACGCGCTGGCATCAAATCTGAGACCGGCTACGAGGTCGAATTTCGCTTCCATCGGGCTGACGGCTCCATTTGCTTCGCGCGCGAGGTCGGGGAGTACATCCGCGATGCCACGAGCGGCAGGGGGCTGCGCAGCGTGGGCGCGCTGATTGACATCACTGAACTGAAGGAGACCGAGCGAACCCTGCTGGAACTGTCGGGCGATCTGCGCACTGTGAAGGATCTCGCAGAGGCCGCGAACCGCGCGAAAAGTTCCTTCCTGGCCAACATGAGCCACGAGATCCGCACGCCATTGAATTCCATCCTCGGTTTCAGCGAGATGCTGGCCGACGGTCTCTATGGGGAACTTCCCGAGAAGACGGCTGAACCACTTGCTCGCATCCAGACAAACGGCCAACACCTCCTCGCATTGATCAATGACCTGCTGGACGTGTCCAGGATCGAAGCCGGACAGCTGGAACTATCGATCGACAGCTACTCGGCCGAGCAGGTGGTCAGCACCGTGGCCGCAGCTACTGAGTCATTGGCGAGAGCCAAGGCGCTCAGTCTTACAACCTCGATCGAAGCCGGAATGCCAATCGGCAGCGGCGACGAACGACGCCTCACTCAGGTGTTGTTGAACCTCACCGGCAACGCCGTGAAGTTCACCGCGGAGGGGGCGGTCCACATCGCCGTGAAAGCTCACGACGGGTTCTTCGCGTTCACCGTGAGCGACACAGGCCCCGGCATTCCCGCAGAGGCATTCGAACGTATCTTCCAAGAGTTCCAGCAGGTGGACGACAGCAGCACGCGTCGCAAGGGGGGAAGCGGTTTGGGGCTGGCGATCTCCAAGCGCATCGTCGAGCTACACGGCGGCACGATCAGCGTTCGCTCGGAGCTTGGCGTCGGTTCCGAGTTCACAGCGATCATCCCGATGCACGCCTCGATGATCCCGGCGACACCATGAAGACGACATCCGGTGCCCGCATCCTGCTGGTGGAGGACACCGAGGACAATCGACAGATAATGCGCGATCTGTTGGGCGCCACCTCGTTTGAATTGTTGGAAGCACACGACGGCAAGCAGGGCGTGGCGATCGCAACGAGCGCTGTACCGGACTTGATCTTGATGGACATTCAACTGCCGGAGATGAACGGCTATGAGGCCATCCGCCTGATCAAGGCCAACCCACTGACGAGCCACATACCCATCATCGTCGTCACGTCCTACGCACTGTCCGGTGACGAGGACGAGGCGATCGCGGCGGGTTGCGATGCCTATATTCCCAAGCCGTTCAGTCCCCGGATGTTGCTCGCTCTGATCCGCGAGTTCCTGCCCTGAAGCTTCGGAAATGCGCACCCCGCCTCGCATCCTCGCAATCGACGACACGCCTGAGAACATCGAGATCCTCCGCGTTCGGCTGAACGCAAATGGCTACGAAGTGCTCTCGGCAGTCGACGGTGAGGACGGGTTGGCGAAGGCTCGCGAGCTACTGCCCGACCTGATCCTGCTCGACGTCATGATGCCGAAGATGGACGGCATCGCCGTCGTGCGTGAGCTGAAGAAGGACCCAGCGCTGCGATCCATTCCTGTCATCCTCGTGACCGCCAAGTCGCAGACGCGCGATCTGGTCGAGGGCCTCGACGCCGGGGGCGACGACTATCTGACAAAGCCGTTCGACCATTCCGCCCTGCTGGCCCGTGTGCGTTCGATGTTGCGGCAAAAGGCGTTGCATGACACGGTCGAGGAACAGGCGAGACAGCTGTCCGAATGGAACCGGACGCTCGAGACTCGGGTCGCCGAACAAGTCGGCGAACTCGAGCGGGTGAATCGACTGAAACGATTCTTGCCGCCGCAACTGGCCGACATCGTGACAGCGGAGGGCTCTGAGCACCTGCTCGACAGCCATCGACGCGACGTGGCCATCGTGTTTTGCGACCTGCGTGGGTTCACCGCGGTCGCGGAAACGGCCGAACCGGAGGAGGTGATGGAAATCTTGCGCGAGTACCACGAGTCGCTCGGCGCGATCATTCATCGCCACGAGGGCACGCTCGAGCGGTTCCTTGGTGATGGTCTGATGGTCCTGTTCAACGACCCGATCCCGTGCACCGAGCCAGCAGCACGTGCCGTACGAATGGCAGTCGACATGCGCACCTGCATGGACGATCGGGCGCAACAGTGGCGCCGACGAGGCCGCACGCTCGGCTTCGGAGTCGGGGTGGCGCAGGGTTTCGCAACCATGGGTCGGATCGGTTTCGACGGCCGCTGGGACTACTCGGCGATCGGCACGGTCGCAAACCTCGCGTCGCGGTTGTGCGGCGAGGC
>JANOYI010000488.1:0-2244 GCA_031428795.1 Ilumatobacteraceae bacterium
CTCGTGGCCGTTCGGTCAAGAAGGGCCTCAAGCTCGGCGTGTGCGGCGAGCACGGTGGCGACCCGGAGAGCATCGCGTTGTTCTACGAAGCTGGCCTTGACTACGTCAGCTGCAGCCCGTTCCGCGTGCCGATCGCCCGCCTTGCGGCCGCGCAGGCAATCATCGGTGGCTCGAAGGCTGAGACGAAGTAACTCTTGATGCTGCTTGCCGCCGAGTCGTCGAAGGGCAACTTCGTCGACCTCGACGTCGCATCTGGATGGTGGATCGCGCTGTTGGCGATCATCTCTGTCCTGCTTCTCATCGACCTGTTGGTCGTGCATCGCGAGAGCCACGAGATTCGCACTCGCGAAGCCGCAATCGAATCTGCAGTATGGATCTCCATCGGGCTTACCTTCGGCTTGGCCGTGTGGTGGGGCTTTGGAGGCGCAGCGGCGGGTGAGTACTACTCGGGCTACCTCATCGAGAAGAGCCTCAGCGTCGACAACGTCTTCGTCTGGGCACTGATTCTCAGCTACTTCAAGGTGCCGACTCGGTATCAGCACCGGGTGCTGTTCTGGGGCATCTTCGGCGCACTCATCATGCGGGCCATCTTCATTTTCGCTGGCGTCGCCCTGATCGAGAAGTTCGAGTGGGTGCTGTACCTCTTCGGTGCGTTCCTGCTGTACACCGCCGTGAAGCTGGTGGTGTCCAAGAACGAGCAGATCGACCCGGCAAACAGCAAGTTCCTGAAGCTGGTGCACAAGGTCGTGCCACTCACCGACGAGTTGGATGGCCAGAAGCTCTTCACTCGCGTCAACGGCAAGCGCTTCGGCACACCGCTGTTCGCGGTGCTGCTGCTCATCGAGATGACCGACGTCCTCTTCGCTGTCGATTCGGTGCCGGCGGTGCTGGCGGTCAGCCACGAGCAGTTCATTGTTTTTGCCTCGAACGCGTTCGCCATCATGGGCTTGCGGGCTCTTTACTTCCTGCTCGCCGATATGCACGCTCGCTTCAGCTATCTACAGCAGGGGCTGGCAGTCATCCTTGCGTTCGTCGGTATCAAGATGATCATCAACGAGTGGTACCACATTCCCACGTGGCTTTCGCTGCTCGTGATCGCGTTGGTGTTGCTGACTTCCATCGGCTTCTCGCTGCGTCGGACCGACGACACCGACACGATTTCTGTTCCCGAAGAGCCGCCGCCGCCGAGCGAACGCTGACTCGAATCTTGCCGGGCTGATGCCCGGTAGGGTGCAGCGAATGGCGATTGTCGACGAAGACCTAGAGCGGCTGAGGGCTTCGCTCGTGCTGTCCGACGTCGTGCAGCAGTACGTTGCCTTACGTCGTGTGGGGCGCAACTGGGTGGGGCTGTGTCCGTTTCATGCGGAGCGGTCGGGGTCGTTCAACGTGCGCGACGAGACCAGTCGCTATCGCTGCTTCGGCTGTGGCGCTGCGGGCGACGTGTTCAAGTTCGTGCAGGAGATCGACCACGTCGACTTCGTGACGGCGGTGGAGTCGCTGGCGTCGAAGGCAGGCATTCAGCTCACCTACACCACTGGTGAGGCGGGTGACCGCACACGTCAGAAGCGCAAACAGTTGGTCGACGCGATGGCCAAGGCTGTCGAGTGGTATCACGATCGTCTGCTCAACAGCCCCGATGCGCGTGCTGCCCGCGACTACTTGCGCAAGCGGGGTCTTGCGGGCGAGACGGCGCGTACGTTCAAGATCGGCTGGGCGCCCGATGAGTGGGATGCCCTCAGCCGAAACCTTGGCGTGCCGGCCGAGGTGCTGCGCGACACGGGCCTCGGCTTCACCAACAAGGCCGGCCGAATGCAGGATTCGTTCCGCGGGCGCGTGCTGTTTCCGATCCTGACCGAGAACGGCGACCCGGTTGCGTTCGGCGGACGCATCCTGCCGGGCAGCACCGACCCGGCGAAGTACAAGAACTCCTCCGAGACCGGCATCTACGCGAAGTCGAAGACCCTCTACGGACTCAATTGGGCGAAGGGCGACATCGTGGCCGCCGACCAGGTGATCGTGTGCGAGGGCTACACCGACGTCATCGGCTTCCATCGCGCCGGCGTGAAGCGGGCCGTGGCCACGTGTGGCACTGCGCTGACCGAGGACCACGTGCGACTGCTGAAACGGTATGCCACGCAGGTTGTGTTGGCGTTCGATGCTGATGCCGCGGGGCAGGGTGCCGCGCAGCGGTTCTACGAGTGGGAAGAGCGGTATCAGGTGCGAGTCAGTGTCGCGCGCTTTCCC
>JANOYI010000489.1:0-7569 GCA_031428795.1 Ilumatobacteraceae bacterium
CCGTTGCGCCCGACGCGAAGGAAGTGGCTCGTGCGAATGCTGTCGCCGCAGCCTCGTCCGACGAGTACGGGTCGCGTGAGCTAACGATTCGTTGTAACGGTCTCGACACGCCGTGGGGTCTGGATGATCTCGCTGCGGCGAATGGCTCGGGTGCTTCCGCCGTCGTGATTCCGAAGGTCGGTTCGCTGGCCGAGGTCGAGCGCATCGCGACCCACACGTCGCTACCGATCTGGGCGATGATCGAGACGCCGTCGGCCATCCTCGACTGTCGTTTGATCGCCGGCCACCCTCAGGTGGCTGTGTTGGTCATGGGCACCAACGACTTGGCGCGCGAAGTTCGCTCGGTGCTTGGCGCGGCCGGACGACACCCGCTGGTACCGCACCTGGCGACAGCGCTGCTGGCTGCTCGTGAAGCCGACAAGGTGATTCTCGACGGCGTGTTCAACGACGTGAAGGATCTCGCCGCGTTCCGCGTGGAGTGCGAGCAGGGCTTCGAGATGGGCTTCGATGGCAAGACCCTGATCCACCCCGGCCAGGTCGACATCTGCAACGACGTGTGGGCGCCTTCAGAGGCCGACATCGAGAGCGCCCGCGGCCTGATCGCCGCGTTCGAGGAAGCGATCGCCGAAGGCAAAGGTGTCGTGACCTACAACGGCCGCATGATCGAGAATCTTCACGTCGCCAACGCGCAGAGAATCCTCGCCGTGGCCGACGCCATCGCCGCCCTCGGCTAGTCCTACACGAGCATGTCGCGCCACTGACGACAACGCCGTTGCGTCGATCGGCTGAGCGACGTCGGGATGATCTGGTACGTGGCGCGCTCAGTCCGGCGCACCCGTCCGGCTCGCACCTGATACGCCAGCATGTCGGCGACGACCCTGTGCGGGGGCTTGGCGGTCCAGGAGGACGTGGTCACGCCAGCGAAGTGAAGCGCCTCCACGACCTCGCCAACAGTCATCGGCCCTCTCTCATCCAGAAGCAGAGCGAAGACCGCTCGCCGAAGAGTGAGACCGGAAATCGCGCGAAGTTTCATCACCAGTACTGGGCACGGCGAGGGGCCCGAATCGGCAAACAAGTCTGAATGAGGTGAACTCAAGGAACATCGAGCGACCAGCGAGGGGATGACCGGAGGCAGCCCGACTCTTTCGTTGAGTTCACCTCATTCAGATTTGTTCCTGTTCCGCCCCCGTTGCGAGCTACTTTCGCGTCGTGACAAGCCATGACTCCATGAGCGTGCGCCTCCTCGAGGTCGATGATGTCGACAGGTATTTGCGGCTTACCGCGTGCATCGCCGACGGCTCTGGTCAGGACGGAGAAGGGCACTCTCACGCGTACAGCGAGTCCGAGCCATACGACGTAGCCGCATTTCATGACCGAGAAGTCCTGCGCTGGGCAACAGCTATTGACAAGCCCGACTGGCGACGCGCATGGGGACTCGTTGACCAGGCCGAACTCGTCGGATATCTCCAACTCGCTGGCTGGACGCTCCGATCGGAACGCCATCGAGCCGAACTGGGGATGGGCGTCGCCCGTTCGCATCGTCGTCGGGGAGGCGGCAGTTTGCTGCTGGGTGCGGCGATTGCCTGGGCGCGTCACCAACAGTCCATCGACTGGATTGACCTTGGCGTCTTCTCCGACAACCCGGGTGCTCAGAGGCTCTACGAGCGCCACGGATTTCAGATTCTCGGCCGAACGAGGGATCGCTTTCGGGTAGACGGAGTGTCTCTCGACGACACCGAAATGACGCTCAACGTCGCTCAAATCTGAATGAGGTGAACTGGGAGAAGAGGTGAGAGGCACCGCCGCCTCAAGTCGCTGCAGCGCGGACGCCTTCATTGCGCCCTTTCACTTTCTCGAATTTCAAACAACGCGCCCGCAGCATGGGCTAGGGGCGGATGGCGTTGAGGGCGGCCATGGCGCTACCGCGGGCGCCAGCCATGTCCAGGTCGGACACGACCAGGAATTCGGTGACCTCGCGCTGCTCGACGCGTAGCGCGGTGTGCTGCTGGACAGTATCGAGGAACCAGTCACGGAAGTGCGGCTCGGCCTCGACGACCCCGCCGCCGATGAAGTAGCCATCGGGGTCGGTGAAGTTGGCAGCAATCGTGAACATGCGTCCAATCGCCATCGCCTGCTGCTCGAAGATCTTCAGCGCCATCTCGTCGCCGCGCTGCGCATAGCCGCGCACTTCCTTGGCTGCCGCGACGACAGGCAAAGCCGCCAACGGGTGCGACTGGTACCGAGTCAGCCAGAACGGCAGCAGGTTGTTCTGAATGCCGCTGAGCGACGCAATGCTCTCCAGATCGCCATCGAAACCGCAGTTGCAACGAGGCAACGGCTGACCCTCCACCAGAAGTCCGTGCATAGGGATGTGAACATGCCCGAGCTCGCCCGCCATACCCGACGCGCCGCGAACGACGGCGCCCATCTCGACAACGCCGCCACCTAAACCGGTACCGACGATTGCCGACACCGACGAGCGTTGCGCCGACAGGATTCCGTAGTGCTGCTGGTGGGCATAGAGCGCAGCCGCATTGCCGTCGTTGTTGTAGATCACGGGCAGCCGCAGCGCATCCTCCACCGCGGCCCGCACGTCGAACCCCCACCACTCACGTTGGGCAAAGTTGGTGGAACCACGGAGCGAAATCACGCCACCGGCAGTCGCCGGGCCCGGAGTGTCGAGACCTACCGCCAGCACCGCCTGTTCCTCGGCGCCAGCCTCCCGCAGCACCTCGGCGACAACAGCCACAATTGCCTCGATCGCTGCCGCAGGACCATCCGTCACCCTGCTGGGAAGCTCCACCATGCGGTCGATGAGGAACGTACCGTCATCGCGCAGAACAGTCGCGTTGGTCTTGGTTCCACCGACATCGATTCCGACCACGACCGTCATGTGTCGACACACTACCGACGAACTTTGTGCGGGAACAATGACCGCTCTGTACGCCACCGCATGTGACAACTACCATGCACTCATGACCGCGCTCGACACACATCCCGCCGATGCCTTCGACAACGACCGCAAGCACGTCTTTCACTCATGGAGCGCACAGGGCGCCCTGAACCCGACCGTCGTCGCCAGGGCGTCGGGCAGCGAGTTCTGGACACAGGACGGCACCCGCTACCTCGACTTCTCCAGCCAGCTGGTCAACGTCAACATCGGCCACCAGCACCCCAAGCTGGTCGCCGCCATCCAGGAATACGCCGGCACCCTGTGCACCGTGGCCCCGTTCCACGCCAACGACGCTCGCAGCGAGGCCGCCCGGCTGATCACCGAGGTCGCCGCCACCAACATCGACAACTGCGACCTCGACATGGTGTTCTTCACCAACGGCGGCGCAGAGGCCACGGAAAACGCCGTCCGCATGGCCCGCCTGCACACCGGCCGTCACAAGGTGCTCAACCACTACCGCAGCTACCACGGCGCCACCAACGGGGCCATCACGTTGACCGGCGACCCGCGGCGTTGGCCCAGCGAGCCCGGCATGCCCGGCGTGGTCAAGTTCTGGGGCCCGTACGCCTACCGCAGCGCATTCCATAGCACCAGCGAAGCAGAGGAGTGCCAGCGCGCATTGCAGCACCTCGACGACGTGCTGATGATGGAGGGCGGGCACACCGTGGCCGCGATCATCATCGAGACCGTCGTCGGCACCAACGGCATCTTGGTCCCACCCGACGGCTACCTCGCTGGCATCCGCGAGCGCTGCGACCGCCACGGCATCATGATGATCTGCGATGAAGTGATGGCCGGCTTCGGTCGTTGTGGCGAATGGTTCGCCTTCCAGAAGTGGGGCGTGCAGCCCGACCTGGTGTGCTTCGCCAAGGGCGTCAACTCCGGCTACATCCCCATCGGCGGCGTGGTCATCAGCCGCAAGGTGTCCGACACCTTCCGCGACAAGGTCTACCCCGGCGGCCTCACCTACTCTGGCCATCCGCTGGCCTGCGCGTCCGCCGTCGCCAGCATCAACATCTTCAAGGAAGAGGGCATCATCGAGCACGCCCGCATGCTGGGCGCCGATGTCCTCGGCCCAGGCCTGGAGAAGCTGCAGGCCAACCACCCGAGTGTCGGCGAAGTCCGCGGCCTTGGTGTGTTCTGGGCGCTTGAACTGGTGAAGGATCGTGCCACTCGCGAGGCATTGGTCCCGTACAACGCTTCCGGAGCGGACGCCGCTCCGATGGCCGAGTTGGCCGCCGCCTGCAAGTCGAAAGGGCTGTGGCCGTTCATTCACTTCAACCGCCTGCAGGTGACGCCGCCGTGCACCACCAGCGTCGAGCAGGTCGAGGAAGGCCTCGCCATTCTCGACGAAGTCCTCACCGTCACTGACCGCTACTACACCGGCTGAGCGGCTGCGGCACGGCTGCCTGAAACCCTCGCGCACCCTCCTGCCACACTCCCCCGATGGGACGCAACAGCCAACAACGTAGAGCGCAGAAACAGCGCCAGGAAGCCTCTCGACAGCGCACGACCGGCCCGCGGGCGGGCGCAGGCGGGCTCGATTACACGCTTGATGAGGTGCTCAACGCCACCTGCCTGGCCGCCTTCGGCCCTGGGGCCAACAAGCCGCTTTTCGGGCGAGCAATGGCGATGCTGCACAAGTTGGAGAACGAGGCCGACCCTCTCGACCGGCCGACCGCTCGCGTCGGGCAGGTCTTGCGCCAACTCACCGAGTCCGTGCTGAACGGCGGGTGGCAGCCGGCGGATCTCGTGCACGTTGTCAAACGTGAGTGGACCATTCGCGCAAGTCGCCTCACCGTTGCGTTCATTGCCGACCATTCCCGCCGCTTCGACGCACCCACACGCGCTCCTCATGCGTGGCTCGACCAACTGCAAGACCTGGGCGTCATCGACGCCGACCGAAGCATGGTCGTCGGCGGTCGCGGTGACCTGATTGCAGGGTGGGCTCGAACCGAGCGCCAGCACGCCGAGGAAGCGCTGACCGTTGCCGTCCAGTTCCTCGCCCAACTGCGCCAGCTACCCCGCCTGCCGATTGTTCTCACGCCGCCGGCGCAGTGGGGCGCCACCAACCGCGGCGTGATGCCAACGCCGCGTTCCGCAGAGGGCATCGATGCCAAGGCCCTGAAGCTCATCCGAGCCCTGCTGGCCAAGGCGGAAGCGACCACCTTCGATGCCGAGGCTGAGGCATTCACTGCGAAGGCGCAGGAGATGATGACGCGCCACTCAATCGATGCCGCGGTGGTCGCGTCGGCGGCCGCCGGCAGTCGCACTGCTGCCGGAGTCGAGTCGCGGCGAGTGCACATCGACAACCCGTACGCCGAGGAGAAGGCCAGCTTCCTGTCCGCAATAGCGGACGTCAACGGTGTGCGCAGCATCTGGATCCCGCACGCCGGGCTGTGCACCGTCGTCGGATTTCCCGTCGACCTGCAGCTCACTGACCTGCTGTTCACCTCGCTGTTGGTGCAAGCCACACGGGCGTCAGCGGCCGCCACCGCCGCCAATCGCCAGCTCAGTACACCGTCGTTTCGGCGTGCGTTCCTGATTGCGTTCGCTCACCGCATCGCCGAGCGGCTCGAGGCCGCGCGTCGTCACGTCGCAGCCGAGGCCGCTGAGGAATACGGCGACTCGTTGTTGCCGGTCCTTGCCAGTCGCGAGGCTGCAGTGGAGGCTGCCTACGCGGAGGCGTTTCCCAACACCACCATGATGCGAAGTCGCAGCCTCAACGCCGCCGGTTGGCACGCTGGCCGTTCCGCGGCCGACGCAGCCGACATCGGCGCGGGCGCCGCCATCACGCCCGGCTGATCAGCCCGAAGTCCGCCCACGCGTCGGGATCGGCGATGGCGCCGAGGTCGGCGAGAAAATTCCCGCACGGCTGATGTACTCGGATGCGACACTTGCCACGTGACCGACACCAGCTACCTGCCTCGCTCTGCCCCCAACGACGCCACCGCTCATACGCAGGCCGTCACGTCTCAGAGCATCCCGACATTCGACCCGGTCGACTTTGAGCGGGCGTCACGCGGTCTCATTGCCCAACACCCGACGGGCATCATCGAGGGCGACTTCGGGCAGGCCTGGAACATCAACAAGTACGACTTCATCCAGCAGGGCTCACCGAACCCCGACACCGTGCACCCCAGCCTGTGGCGCCAAGCCCAGCTGAACAACATCCACGGTCTCTTCGAAGTAGCCCACGGTGTGTGGCAGGCCCGCAGCTACGACATCTCCAACATCACCTTCATGGCTGGCAAGACGGGCTGGGTGATCATCGACCCGCTCACGTCGACTGCCACCGCCCACGCCTGCCTCGAGCTGGCCAATACACATCTCGGTGAGCGGCCGGTCACCGCCGTCATCTACACGCATAGCCACCTCGACCACTTCGGCGGCGTGCTGGGTGTCACCACCCAGGCCGATGTCGACGCCGGTCGCTGCCGCGTCATCGCCCCCGAGCACTTCATGCGCGAGACCGTTGCGGAGAACCTCCTGGCCGGTCACGCAATGAACCGACGTGCTCTGTACCAGTTCGGCCCGTTGCTGCCGGCCGGTCCGAAGGGCCACGTGGACTGTGGTCTCGGCAAGGGTGTGCCGCTCAGCTCGCCGGGCCTCATCGCGCCAACGGAAGACATCACGTTCACTGGCGAGGAGCTGGTCGTCGACGGCATTCGCATCATCTTCCAGCTGACGCCGGAGACCGAAGCACCGGCGGAGATGAACTTCTTCTTCCCCGATCACGGTTGGCTGTGCATGGCGGAGAATTGCTCGCACAACATGCACAACCTGATTCCGATCCGCGGAGCACAGGCGCGCGACTCGTTGGCGTGGAGCACCTACATCGACGACGCCATCGAGCTGTTCTGTGATCGCACCGAGATCATGTTCGCCTCGCACCATTGGCCGCGCTGGGGCACCGAAAACGTGCGCGAGTTTCTCTGTCGGCAGCGCGATCTGTACCGGTGGGTGCACGACCAGACGCTTCGCCTCGCCAACCATGGGCACGTGCCCACCGAGATCGCAGAGCTGCTGCGCCCGGCCACGGAGCACTACGAGGAGAGCCACACGATTGGCTACTACGGCAGCCTGATTCACAACGTGAAAGCGGTGTATCAGCGATACCTCAGCTGGTACGACGGCAACCCGTGCCACCTTCATCCGCACCCGCCGACTGAAGCCGGCCAACGCTACGTCGCACTCGCCGGTGGTGCGGATGCGCTGCTCGCAGCGGCGCAGACTGCGTACGAGGCGGGCGACTATCGCTGGGTCGCCGAACTGGTCAACCACCTCATCTTCGCCGACCCCACCAACACTGCTGCCCGCACGCTGCAGGCTGCGGCACTGGAGCAGATGGGTTACCAGAGCGAATCGGCAACGTTCCGCAATGCGTACCTGATGGGTGCACAGGAATTGCGCCACGGCGGACCACCGCAGCGGCCGGCAGCGAACCGCGGATTGGTGCGGGCGCTGCCCATCGACCAGTTGTTCGCGCTCGTCGCAATGAGACTGAAGGCGGACGAGGTGGGCGGCGTGACCATGAACATCAACCTCGTGTTCACCGATCTCGACGAGCGGTGGACGCTTGGACTGTCGAATCGCGCAGTCCACTATCGCGCCGA
>JANOYI010000490.1:0-10390 GCA_031428795.1 Ilumatobacteraceae bacterium
GGCACGGCACCCGCGCCAGATTGGGCAGTCGATTACGAATCCATCGTGAGCGCCGAGGTCGAAGGCCCCGTGCGGGGCCCGTGGGGTCGCAGCAGCGAGGACCTGTTGTTGCTCTACACCGGTGGCACCACTGGCATGCCCAAGGGCGTGATGTGGCGTCAGGACGATCTGTTCACCGTGCTCGGCGCCGGCGGTAATGCGGTGCTCGGCATCGGCCCCGTGACCTCCATGGACGAGATCTCTGCCCGCCTCGACCCCGCTACCCCTGGCTTCGTCTTGCTGTCGGCCTGCCCACTGATGCACGGCACCGGTCAGTTCTCCAGCTTGATCGCGATGAACCTCGGTGGCTGCGTGGTGTCGCTTCCCTCGCGGCACTTCGACGTGGATGAACTGCTCGGTGAGGTGGAACGCAACCGCGTGAATTCGGTGATCATCGTCGGTCAGGCCTTCGCTGGGCCGCTTCTGGAACACCTCGACGCCCAGCCGGGTACATACGACCTGTCCAGCGTGATCATGGTGTCGTCGTCGGGTGTGATGTGGAGCCACGACAACAAAGAGGGCCTCCTGCGGCACCTGCCGCAGGCCGCGTTGTTCGACTCGTTTGGCTCGTCCGAAGCAGTCGGGATGGGTGCATCGGTGTCGACGGTCGGCGGTGCCAGTCAGACTGCACGCTTCCAGCTTGGCCCGAACTGCGTGGTGTTCACCGAGGACGGGCAGCGTGTGCAGCCAGGTTCCGGCGAGCGTGGCTTGGTCGCCGTTGGCGGCGCTATTCCGTTGGGCTACTACAAGGATGAAGTGAAGTCGGCGGCAACCTTCCGCATCTTCGAGGAGCGGCGATGGAGCGTTCCTGGGGACTGGGCAGAGGTCGCCGAGGACGGCAGCCTGATCCTGTTGGGTCGCGGGTCGGTGTGCATCAACACCGGCGGCGAGAAGGTCTTCCCCGAGGAGGTCGAGGAGGCCCTCAAGCAGCACGCCAGTGTGCGCGATGCCGTGGCCGTCGGCATTCCCAACTCCCGCTTCGGTGAGACCATCTGCGCCGTTGTCGAGGCCGCCCCCGGGCACACCCCGGTGCTCGAGGAACTGAGCGACCACGTCAAGTCGCACCTTGCGCACTACAAGGCGCCGCGCCACCTCGTGATCGTGGATTCCATCGGCCGGGCCCCCAATGGCAAGGTCGATTATCGCCGACTGACCGCCCTGGCAAGTACGCAACTTGGGGTCGCAGCTCTCTAGAGTGCACGTATGGACCGCTCGCTCGCGATGACCAGCAACGACGGACTGGTCGAAACCCCCGAGTCATACCAGGAGACGGCGCCATATCAGGAGACGGCGTACCAGGCGTCCGCCTCAAAGTGTCCTATCGACCACACGGCGATGGCCGCAGCGTGCCCTGCTGGTTTCAGCGGCAATCGGCCGCCGGTGCAGCGCTCACGTGCCGACGTGTTCATGCGTCGACTGCTGCGCATCAACGAGCGGCCCGCCGGCGTCACCACGGCGTCTGCGTACTCCGCCTTCCAGAAGTCGATGCTGATTTCGGCCCTGCGCTGCACGCTCACCTACGTGATCCTGCCGTTCGTGGTGCCGGCTGTTGGCTTCGCCAAGGGCGTCGGGCCAGTCATTGGCATCGCCATTGGTGTCGTCGCGATGGTGTGCGACGTGTTCGCCATCCGGCGCTTCTTCGCCGTCGATCACCGGTGGCGCTGGCACTTCACCGCAGTTGTGCTCTGCGTGATGACGTTGCTGACCGTTCTGCTCGTACAAGACGTTCTTCACATCCTGAACTAGGCCTTGAACTAGGCCGGGACTAGCCGCTGTTGCGGAGGCCGGCGGCGAGACCGTTGATGGTCAACTGGATGGCACGACTGACCAGTTGACTGTCCGGGTCGTCATCGGCCTTCGCAGCGTCTGCGCGGAAGCGACGCAGCAGGTCGAGCTGGAGGTGATTGAGCGGGTCGAGGTACGGGAATCGATCGCTGATGCTGCGAGCCAGGGTCGGGTTGTCGGCCAGCGGTCCGCCGCCGGTGATGCGCTGCAGCCAATCGAGGCAGACTGCGTGTTCGGTAGTGATCTGATCGAACACGTGGTGCGCCAACCTGTCGTCGCTGGCGAGGTCGCGATAGCGGGCTGCAATGCCGAGGTCGGTCTTGGCCAGGACCATTCCCATGTTCGACATCACCGAACGGAAAAACGGCCATTCACGGGCCATACGGGCGAGCAGCGCCTCCCGCTCGGGCGATGAACCAACCCACTCTGCGAACGCAGTACCCGTGCCGTACCAGCCGGGCAGCATGATCCGACACTGGCTCCAGCTGAATACCCACGGGATGGCGCGCAGGTCCTCGATGCGATCAGACTGCGTGCGCGATGCCGGTCGACTACCAATGTTGAGCGTCGCAATCTCGTTGATCGGCGTCATCTCGCGGAACAGCTTCACGAAACCGGGTGTCTCGTAGACCAGCGAGCGGTAATGGCGCAGCGAGAGCGCGGCCATTTCATCCATCGCAGTGATGAACTCGGCCGGCGGGTCGTGTTGCTCGGTGCGCGGCAGGCTGGCCTCGATAGTGGCGGCCACCAGGGCTTCCAAACTGCGTCTGGCCAACGACGCATCGGCGTAGCGTGCGGCGATGACCTCGCCTTGCTCCGTCAGCCGCAGACTTCCATCCACTGCGCCGCGGGGCTGCGCAAGAATGGCTAGGTAGCTGGGGCCACCGCCGCGACCAACGGTGCCGCCGCGACCGTGGAAGAAGCGAAGCCGAACACCGGCAGCTGAAGTAGCTGCAACGACTGCGACTTCCGCCTCGTACAGCGCCCAGTTGGAGGCGAGGTAGCCACCGTCCTTGTTGCTGTCGGAGTAGCCCAACATGACTTCCTGGCGGCGGTCGCGACTGTGATCCAACCATCGCCGGTACTCAGGCAGCGAGACCAGATCGGCCACCACAGTTCCGGCGTGAGCAAGGTCGTCGATGGTCTCGAACAGGGGCACGATGTCGAGCGCCAGCGATTCGTCCGCGCCGGGGACCAAGAGGCCAACCTCCTTGAACAGCACCGCAACTTCCAGAATATCGCTGACCGACTGACACTTGGAGATCACGTTGTGGCGAAGGATCATCGCGCCGAACCGATCGCGAGCGTCGGCCGCCGTGCGGAGAATGGAGAGTTCACTGAGCGTCTCGGCCGAGTACTCAACGAACGCGCTGGCCAGCGGCCGAGAAGAGGCAAGTTCTGTGCGCAGAAGTTGCACTCGGTCGTCCTCTTGAAGGGCTAGGTAGTCAGCACAGACTCCGGCGGCGGCGAGCAGTTCGGCGACGGTTCTCTCGTGGACTTCGCTGTTCTGGCGAAGGTCTAACGAGCACAGGTGAAAGCCAAAGCTGGCGACGGCCTGCTGCAGGGGAGCGACGTGGGCGTCGGCCAGCGTGGCGGCGCCGTGCGAACGCAACGAAGCGTCGACGACTGCGAGGTCGGCCGACAGCTCTTCGGGGTTGGAATACGGCTGGCGAGAACCGATGGGGTCCGGCCCAGGCACGCTGCCCAGTGCCTGCAGTGCGGTGGCGGCCAGCCGTGCATACATGCCGCGAAGTGCACGGCGATAGGGCTCGTCGCCACGGAACTGTGAGTCGTCGCCCGAAGCTTCCGCCAGCTCGAGCAACGCAGCCGTTGGGGTGACGAGACGCGATGAGAGCGAGAGGTCAAGGCCCAATTGCAAGAGACCCTGCAGGTGGTGTCGGAGCGCCACCGTCGCCTGCCGCTCAACAGCCCACTGCAGAACTTCGGCGGTGACGAACGGGTTGCCATCGCGGTCGCCGCCGATCCATGAGCCCATCCGCAAGAGCGGTGGCAGCTCGACATCGTGACCGACCAGCTGCGAGAGCTCGCGGTGCACATCCAGTTGCAGATGGGGCACCTCTTTCAGCAACGTCAATTGGTAGTAGCGAAGAGCGTCGTCGATCTCGTCGCGTACACGCAGCTTGGAGAGGCGCAACAGCGCCGTCTGCCACAGCGTGAGCACGTGCATGCGCAGTTCGGCTTCCCACTCCGTCTGCTCGATTGGGTCGAGTTGCAGACGACCACGCTGCCCGAGCATTGCCGCGATGCGTCGCTGCGTATCGAGAATGGTCTTGCGGCGGACCTCGGTTGGGTGGGCAGTGAAGACCGGGCTGACTTCCACCGTCTGCAACAGGGTGACGAGGTCGTCGGGTTGGCAGCCGGCTGCTTGGGCGACGTCAAGAGCGTGAGTGATGGTGCCCTCTTGCGGCGGCGACCCAATCGAACGATGGTGGCGGCGGCGACGCGATTGGTGCACGTCCTGCGCAATGTTGGACAGTAGCGAGAACCAGCTGAACGCGCTGATCACGTGCAATGTCGTGGGAATGTCGAGTCCGCTCAGCGCCGCGCCCAGTAGCTCGTCGTCGCCGTCATCACCACGCCGCGCTTCGACGGCGAGTTTGCGGACGTGCTCAACAGTCTCGAGGACGTCGCGGCCAGCTTGCTCGGCGATGACATCGCCCAACACGCGACCGAGCAGACGGATGTCGTCGTCGGGGCTGTCGCCGCGATCGGTTGCCATGGGGTGCGTTAGCTCGCCGGTGCGCCGACGTTGGGGCGGAGCCCGGGGAACTGGCCCAGCCGCTCGAGCGCTGCAACGGTGCTGCGCATCGCATCGGCGGGCACCGGATGACTGATGAGGAAGCCCTGCGCCTTCGTGCAACCCAGGTCGCTGAGGACCTGCAGCTGATGAACGCTTTCCACTCCCTCGGCCACCATGTCGAGACCCAGCGAGCGGCCCATCGCGATGATGGTGCGCACCAGGCTGCGGTCGTTGGGGTTGTCGGCGACACCGTGGACGAATGCCCGGTCGATCTTGATGCGCTGCAGCGGGAACTTCTGCAACAGTGACAGCGATGAGTATCCGGTTCCGAAGTCGTCGAGCGCCACCCGAACGCCGAGCGAGCGCAGGCGGCGTAGCGTGGCCAGTGCCAACTCGGGCTCGCTGATCATGATGCTCTCGGTGACTTCCAGCCACAGCAGCTGTGGCGAAACACCCGAACGGGTGAGCGCCTCGCTGACGATGGCAGGGAAGTTGGGGTCGCTGAGCTGACGCGGCGAGACGTTGACGGACATGGTCGCGGTCGGGCTGCAGACCGCGTCGTCAATCCATCGGCGCAGCTGACTGAGTGCTTCCAACAGCGCCCACGAACCGATCGGCACGATGGTGCCGGTGTCCTCCGCAATCGGGATGAACTCGGCGGGGGAGACGATGGTTCCGTCGCTCTGCTGCCAGCGCATGAGCGCCTCGAAGCCAACCACATCGCCCGACTGCAGGTCGAGGATCGGTTGGTGGAACAGCCGCAGCTCGCGACGGTCGAGTGCTCGGTACAGGGCGGTCTCAATTGCGAGGCGGTGCGCAACGCGCTCGTGCATACTCTCGTCGTAGACGGCTAGACAGTTGCGGCCGGCGTCCTTGGCGCGGTACATCGCGGTGTCGGCGTGGCGGACAATGTCCTCCGGCGATGTGCTGGACGTCGCGCTCAAGCTGGCGACGCCGATGCTGGCGGTGACGAACACATCACCCTGGCTGAGCGCCAGCGGCTCGCGGAAGACGGCAAGCATGCGCTCTGCAAGGGCGAGCGCAGCGCCCTTTGACTTGGCGGCGGCGTCGAGCACGACATACTCGTCACCCGACAGGCGGGCGACCATCGCACCCTCTGGCACGGCGTTGATCAGTCGCCGAGCAACCGTGACCAATACTTCGTCGCCGGCAGCGTGACCCAACGAGTCGTTGATGTTCTTGAAGCGATCCAGGTCGACAAAAAAGAGCGTCGGGTGTTGGTCCTGGCTCCACGAGTTGCCCAACAGCTCGTTGATGCGCTCGAGCAGGACCGTGCGGTTCGGTAGCCCAGTGAGGGGATCTGTTTGCGCGCCGTGCAACAGTTCGGCCTGGGCCTGATTGTTGGCCCGCACAGCCATGACCAACCGCAGCGTGACGACTGTTGCAAGCGCGATCGCCGACAGGGACCGAACGATCTTGTCGGCGCCGTCGTTGGGGGCGGTACCCGCAAGCACCACAACCGGCAGCACCAGCGAGGCAATCGTCACGATCAGACGGCCCGTCAACTGCCGGCCGGGAGCTGCGGTGCTCTGACCGATGTTGGAGATGCTGGGGTGCAAGAATGCCGCGCCTGCAGCGAAGTATGCGGCGATGTAAAGCGGGAGGGCGACTCGTTCGGCGCCCGCACCTACGTGCCCGGCGTCGATGAGGGCGTAGACGAGATCGCCCAGAAGGTTGCACGTGAGACCGACAGCCAGCAGCCACATCGCGGCTGGACGCTGCGAGTTGTTGAGCAGTATTGCCAACACCAAGAACAAGATGACTGCGGCGCTCGGCTGGTAAAGGCCATACAGAATCGTCGACCAGGCTGTCGTGCTGGCGTTGTTGACGACGGGCTGCACAAGAATCGCCCAGCTGATGATCCAGCTACCCAGTGCCACAATGATGCTGTCGCCCAGTAGCCCGGGGTGGGCGCGGTCCCCCTGACCGCGGACCAGCACGACCAGGCCGCCGATGATGCAACCAGTGGCAATCAAACCGAGCGCAATCGCCAGCGGAGTCTCATAGGTGGGACCATCGCCGGAGACCATGTGCGCCAGCGCATACAGCACGCCCACCGCACCGATGAGGCCAGCCATTCGAGCCGGGATCTGCCCGCGCCGCGAGGAGTAGTAGACAACCGGCGCCAACTGAATCGCCGCAACCAGGTACAGGGCTTCGCGGGCGCCTGCCCACGGCAGTGCGAGCGCGAGAACGGTGACGATGCCACCCATCGTCAAATACCACCACGTCGGGAGAGCTGGTGCCCGCTTCATGCGCCTCCAATCCGCGTGGCAAATGAGGTATCCACCCGCGGCATGTACTGAATTCTTATGATACCTCTTGAGCAGGGTGTTCGCGCAAGGGGTGTTTTGCCACGCGCGGCGCGTAGGCCTTTGTGCGTGTGTCCATCGTTGAAAGAGATTGAAGGAGGTGCCAGATGTTCGTTACTCGCCATACACATGTCGTCGACACGGCGCTGGCCGACAAGCTCTGGCACCTGTACGACATTGCATACGGCGGACTCTCCGAGCAGGCAGTGACTCGCGAGATGCTCTACCGCACCGAATTCGACGCGACGATCGCCGACCCGACAAACCGGCTGTGGGTGCTCTGGGACGACAACATGCCGGTGGGCATGTCGCTGGTGGCCACCGACATCGGCAGTACCCGTTATCTCAGCCGCGCCTACTTCGAGCTTCACTATCCAGACCATATGCGACGTGGGGTGGTGCACTACATCATGTGGTTGGTGGTTCACCCCGCCCATGTCGCGAAGGGCGCGATCGTTCGCCTGGCCAAAGAGGGTTTAGCACTCGAAGCGTCCGAGGGTGCACTGCTTGTTTTCGATTCGCCTGCAATGAACCAACCCGACGTCAGTGGGGGATTCGCCGAAATGATGGCCCGTTTGGCCAAAGCGGTGTCGGCGGAGGCTCCAGTTCGCCATCTTGAGACGCAGCACTACTTCGCGGTTGACTTCTCGATGGTGACGGACGAGGACGCCACTCGCCCCCTTGAGTTGCCGCTCGCGATGAGGCGATGAACTGATTCATGCAACGGGAGTGGCGCCCAGTTCGCTACCGTGTCTGCAAATGAGTCCATTATCGGGCCCCTCCGAATGACCGCACTGGCCAAGCCGTACTCCGTCGTCGTGCCCGGCGCGCACCTCATGGCCGCGCTCGTCGGGCAGCGCGACGCACACCTGCGCATGATCGAGGTCGCGTTCGCCGACTCGGCGGTGGTGGTCCGCGGCAACGAGATTCATGTCGACGGCCCCCAGGCAAAAGCGGTTGGTTGTCTCTTCGAGGAGCTGGTGGTGCTGCTGCAGCAGGGCCAACACCTCGACGAGCACACAGTCCGCCGCAGCATCGACATGATGCGCGACAACGAACGTCCCAGCCGCGTGCTGACCGACGAGATCATGCGCGGGGCCAAGGGCAAGCCCATCCGGCCCAAGACGGCCGGCCAGAAACGCTATGTCGACGCCATCCGCAACAACGTCATCACCTTTGGGTTAGGCCCGGCAGGTACTGGCAAGAGTTGGCTGGCAGTCGCGATGGCTGTGCACGCGTTGCAGACCAAGAAGGTGCAGCGCATCATCCTCACCCGGCCGGCAGTAGAGGCAGGCGAGCGACTTGGTTTTCTGCCTGGCGACCTGATGGCCAAGATTGATCCCTATCTGCGGCCGCTGTACGACGCTCTCTACGACATGGTCGAACTGGAGGGTGCACAGAAGTTGCTCGAACGCCAGGCGGTGGAGGTCGCTCCGCTCGCGTTCATGCGTGGTCGCACCCTCAACGACAGCTTCATCATCCTCGACGAAGCGCAGAACGCGACGCCCGAGCAGATGAAGATGTTCCTCACGAGAATCGGATTTGGTTCGCAGGTGGTCGTTACCGGCGACACAACACAGGTCGACGTTCCCGACGGGCGCAGCAGCCTGATCGGTCTGGAGCGCACCCTCAGTGGTATCGAAGGCCTTGCCTTCGTGCACTTGAAGACGGGCGACGTTGTGCGCCATCGCATCGTGGCCGACATCGTCGCAGCGTACGAGCGCTCAGACGAGGCCAAGGCCGCGGCACTTGGTGGCCGACGTGGGTGACCCCTCGAGACCACGGCTGAACGTGCCGCCGCGCGTTGGCGGCGATGGCGAACCAGAAGTGTTCTGCGCCGACGAGCAGCGCGATCTGCCCGTCGACCTCGAACGATGGCAGGCGCTTGCCACCGAAGTGTTGCGCGCCGAAGGTGTGCGCGGGCTCTGCGAGTTGTCGTTGCTGTTCGTGACCGAGCTGGAAATGGCCGAGCTCAACGAATTGCACATGGGCAAGGCGGGCCCCACCGACGTCTTGGCCTTCCCGATTGACGCTGCCGAGGCAGAAATGGTGCTGCATGGCCAGCCACCTAGCCGAGGCCCGGACCGTTCACCACCGGACCCAGGCGACATGCCGTTGCTCTTGGGTGATGTCGTTTTGTGTCCCGCCGTCGCTGCCCGTCAGGCGCCAGACCATGCCGGAACGGTCGACGACGAGATTGCGTTGCTGGTCGTTCACGGCGTACTGCACGTGCTTGGTTACGACCACGACGAGCAGGCTGCTGCGGACGCCATGCGTGCCCGCGAGCTGTCGCTACTACAGGAACACCATTGGGGTGGCCCTGCGCCGGAAGGCTTCCGGCAGGAGCATCAAGAATGATCGCCGGTTCGTTTACCAATCTCGACCTTTTGATGGTCGTGATCATCGTGGTGTTGTTGTTCGTGTTGATCTTCTCGTCTGTGGCGGAGATGAGTCTCTCGCGGATGAGCAAACCGCGGGCCACGTCTCTGGCCGACAAAGGTTTGAAGTCAGGCAAGGCTCTCAAGCGCTTGGTCGAGCACCCAGAGCGCTGGGTCAACCCGCTGCTGCTCACCGTCAACATCTGTCAGACCGTACAAACCACGCTCACCGCCCTGGTCGCCGGTCGCTTGTTCGGTCCGGCGGGTGTGGCCGTCGGTGTCGTGGTCAACGTCGTGGTCTTCTTCGTGCTCGCCGAAGCGGTACCAAAGACGTATGCGGTTCTTTACCCTCAAAGGGCGGCCTTGCTGTCGGCGCGGCCCACAGCTCTGATCGTGTCGTTCCCGCCACTGCAATGGGTCTCGCGCGGCCTCATCAAGCTCACCAACGTCATCGTGCGGGGAAAAGGGCTCGAGTCTGGCCCATTCGTGTCCGAGCAGGAGTTGCTTGGCATCGTGGAGGTTGCGGCCGAAGACGGCGTCGTGGAACACGAAGAACGCGAGCTGATCGAGAGCATCATCGAGTTCGGCGACACAATTGCCCGCGAGGTGATGGTGCCCCGCCCCGACATTCAGGTGTTGGAGCACACGATGACCGTGACCCAGGCGCTCGACGTTGCCCTGGAGGAGGGCTACAGCCGTCTGCCGGTGGTCAATAGCGAGGACGACGACGTGCTGGGGCTGGCGTACACGAAGGACTTGATGCGGACCGAGCGCGAAGGTGGCGGTGCGCGACTGGTGAGCGAGCTCGTACGCCCAGTGCACTTTGTGCCGGAGAACAAGCCGGTCAACCGGCTGATGCGCGAGATGCAGGCCGAGAAGTTCCATCTCGCCCTAGTAGCCGACGAGTACGGCGCATTCGCCGGACTGGTGACCCTGGAAGATTGCCTGGAGGAGCTGGTCGGCGAAATCGTCGACGAGCACGACGACGAAGACGCCGAAGTGCAGCGCCTCTCCGATGGCGACTACCTCGTCGATGGTGGCATGGCGGTGGGCGACCTCAACGACCTGTTGGGTACGTCGATTCCCGACGACGA
>JANOYI010000491.1:0-2803 GCA_031428795.1 Ilumatobacteraceae bacterium
TGGCGGAGGAATTCGGCTACAAAAATCTGCCATCACACGACACCGCCGAGCTGGCTTCGTGGTTCAACCGCGGCGCCAAGCGCAACGACCTCGTGCTCTACCTGGAGACGTTTACTCACACGGTCGGCGTGATGCAGCACCGCGACGCAATCGAGCGCGTGTCGTACGAGTGCGCGCTGGATCTGGCAGCCGACGGCGTGGTGTACGCCGAGGTGCGAATGGCGCCCGAGCTGTGCACCGAACAAGGTCTGTCACTTGACGAAGTGGTGGCTGCGATTCTCGACGGTTTCCGTCGTGGAGCGGCTGGGACGGATCTGACCATCTATCTCATCTGCTCGGCCATGCGCACCGCTGCTCGCAGTAGCGAGATCGCCGAACTGGCTGTTCGTTGGCGTGACGCGGGCTGCGTCGGGTTCGACATCGCCGGTGCCGAGGCCGGCTACCCGCCCACCCGCCACCTCGACGCCTTCGAGTACGTACGCCGCGAGAACTTTCACACCACCATCCACGCCGGCGAGGCGTTCGGTCTGCCGTCGATCTGGGAGGCCGTGCAGTTCTGTGGCGCCGAGCGTTTGGGGCACGGCGTACGCATCGTCGACGACATCACCGGCCCGGAGGGTGCCGAGCAACTGGGCAGGTTGGCCACGTTCGTTCGCGACCGACGCATTCCCCTTGAGCTATGCCCCACCAGCAACGTCGGCACCGGCATCTGCGCCAGCGTGGCAGATCACCCCATCGGCATGCTGCGCCGGTTGAAGTTTCGCGTCACGCTCAACACCGATAACCGTTTGATGAGCGCTACCTCGATGAGCTTCGAGATGGAGCAGCTGCGCGACGCCTTCGGCTGGGGCATCGTCGACTTCGAATGGCTCACGATCAACGGCATGAAGAGCGCCTTCGCCCCCTTCCCCGAGCGCTTACGCCTGATCAACGAAGTGATCAAGCCCAGATACGCCGCCGCCCGAGCCTGACACCGCCAGCGTTTGTGCAGTTTTGCTCGCATGCCGAGCGAAAGTGCACAAACGTGTGGTGTTTGGGGGCGTAGCGGTCTGGCACACTCGTGGCATGGCTGTCGCTCTTCATGTCGTTGACCACCCGCTGATCGCAGATTCGCTCACCCGAGTGCGCGACAAGGACACGCCGAACGCGCTGTTCCGACAGGAGCTCGAGCGCATCGGCACACTGCTGCTTGCCGAGGCGACCCGTGGCCTGCCCACCCACGCCGTGCGGGTCCAGACGCCGCTCACCGAGACGCTCGGTCGCCAGTTGACCAATCAGCCGGTGGTCGTGCCGGTGCTGCGTGCCGGTCTCGGTTTCCTGCACGCCGCGCAAGAGCTGCTGCCGAATGCCGACGTCGGCTTCATCGGCGTGGCCCGCGACGAGGAAACGCATCAGCCCAAGCCGTACGTCAACAAGCTGCCCGAATCGCTCGCCGGCCGCCAGATCATCGTGCTCGACCCGATGCTGGCAACCGGCGGCTCGCTCGCGCATACCTGCAACCTCCTGGTGGAGCGCGGCGCTACCGGAACCATCATCGTCGTGTGCGTGCTCGCGGCGCCGGAAGGTATCGAGTTGCTGCGCCAGAGCGGCCTCGATCTCGCCGTCTACACCGCATCGCTGGACGAACGTCTCAACGAGACCGCCTTCATCGTCCCGGGTCTCGGCGACGCCGGCGACCGCCAATTCGGCTCCCCCGCGTCCTGAGCCCTTCGATGCCCGCCACCGAGGATCGACCAGTGAGCCGACGACCGACGGGAGTAGCCATCGGCGTATCGGTACTCGCAATAGTTGTGGTGGTCGCCTCAATATTGTTGTTGTCCAAAGATGAAGACGAAGGCGGCGGTTCGCTGCGCGATCAACTCGTCGACATCGAGTGGACCGTCCTCACGGTCGACGGGGTGGAAGTGATGGCCGAGCGGCCGCCGACGTTCATCTTGCGGAGCGACGGCCGTATCGTGGGCTTCGACGGCTGCAACCAGTATGGGTTTGACCTCTCGATGCCCGGCGGCTGGACGCTGACCGACGACACGCTGGGGCTCGATCAGCAACTGGTGAGTACCGAGATGGCGTGCCCTGATGTGCCGATCCAGGTCATCCCCGTTGCCGATGGCACTCAGCTCGCCCTAGATGGTCAGGGAATTCTGACACTGACCAGTTCCAGCGGACGACAGTTCACCGCCTCCGCGTGAGCCGATCCCCGACGCGGACCGGCCCGGGGCTTGTGCCCCGGGCCGCTCAGCGGTTCAGCTGAACCGGTTTAGACGACGGTCATGTTGGGTTCGCCGTTGGCGTTGAGGCCGGTGCCGCGGTTGCAAGCCCCGCCCCGCACGGCGCCGCCGTTGTATGCCTGGCGGACGCAATTGCGGATGGCCTTCTCGCCCCACCAGTTGGGGTGCAGGCTCTCCTGCACGTAGTACGGGCCGAAGACCGTGCTGACGGTGCGGATCTGGGCGATCCACTCGGTGGAATCGCTCGCACCGGCGACGGTCCAGTTTGCCCGTCCGCTGTTCTCCATCAGGTTTACCGTGCTCTCGCAGAGTCGACGACCGTTGAACGATGCGGCCAGATCGAGCACCTTCACACCGGCCGACGCAGCGGCGCCCTTGACCGCGTTGTTGATCTTCACCAGCGCAGTGCTGTTGGCCCAGTTGGCGTCGTTGTTCCAGAAGCCGCAGCCACCGGTGTTCTGACGGGTGTAGCCCGACTGTGAGTAGCGAAAGCCCGAACCGTTGGGCACCGGCGACGGGTACGTCTGCTGCACGATGGTGTACTGGCTCGCGCTGTAGCCGGCGTTGGTCATGGC
>JANOYI010000492.1:0-3693 GCA_031428795.1 Ilumatobacteraceae bacterium
GCGAGCGTGAGATTGGCGAGCGGCTCGGCGTAGGCCGTCATCAGTTCGACGTCTCCCGCGCCGTCGAACCCGTCGATCAGGTCGTCGAAGAGCGCGGGAAGCCCCTCCCGCACAACGGGAAGCGCCGTGGACGAGACGAACGGCGGCCGCATTCCATCGGCAAGCCGATCGTGCGCCGCCCCGTCGAGCGTGAGCATGTTTTCGCCGAGGCAATCGCGAAGCCACGACGGATCCGTGTTGCTGCGAAACAGTTCCGGGTGCTCGCAGACGAAGACCACATCGTCCCAGTGAGTGACCAGCCACATGTCCAAACTCGGCACAAACGCCACCGGCTCATGCTGCTGAAGGGACGCAAACACGGGATAAGGGTCCGCCTCCAACATCGACAACGTCACGTCAGCCCCAAGCACCCTCACGCCAGCCACGCTAGTGATCTCCCCAACCTGTCGCGGGCTTGGCCACCAGTCTCGGTGGTCACGGCCGCGACAGGTTTTCATTCCGCTCGGACTCCAATCGGCGCCGGCGCTGCACCCAACTCGCTGGCAGCCCAAGACCGCCAAGGCACGCAGCACACCTGGGAGGGCATCCCCGCTCACCGATGCAACGAGGCCGCTGACTACGAGCACCCGTGAGCCAGCATCCAATAAGGTCCCGATGTCCAAAAGTTTGCCCATCGCCAGAAATCGTGAGCACGGACACCTCAACGGAGCCACCCACTGCAAGACCTGCGAGGACTCTGTCAGCGTTCAATCGGCTGTCCTCGGCAAAGTCGTCCACTCGTTGGCGACGAGGCACTTTCGGAACGCCTTCGACCGCAGCGGTACGAAGATGAGCTTCACGGCAAGGTTCCCGGTCGCGTCGATGAAGGTCACTTCGGTTCGGTGCACGAGATTCATGGAGACGTGATCGAAGTGGACCCCTATGTTCTCAGACCTCGCGAAGTCGAATAGTGGAGTAGAACTTCCTCGACGCCGACCGATCAGCCGAGTCGGCGATACCTCGACAACGCTCAACCCAGCCCCGCGTGAGATGCGGTAACGGACCAAGGAGCCGCTGAACGAGTTGGTTCCGCTTGCCCGATCACGCTTCGACGTGCCGGGGCTCACAACTTGTCAGCGTTCTTGGGATCCTCGTCGACTGGGGAAGTTGAGCATCGGAGGAAAAAGTGATGCTCGAGGCGCCACAGAAACGGGCTAGCAACGAGGAGCGCAGCGAGAGCCCACAACAGCCCGCCGACCAGGCCCACCACGCCGACGCCAGCCAGGATCAAAGTTGCCGCTCGACGCGCGGAATCCGACTTGGCGTACGGAAATCCCTTGAGCCCTCTGTCCGGTTGGGCTCGCAAGTAGTCCATGGCGCGCTGGTTCCCGTCGTCGAAGAACTTCAAGAATCGACCGCTCGGCATCAGCCCCACACCACGCCCGCACGCTAGTGCTCCGTCACGAACCTGTCGCGTGGCTGGCCAGCAGTCTCGGTGGTCAGGCCCGCGACAGGTTCGTGGTGTGAAACCCTCCACAACCGCACGTGTCGCTGGCCTCACCGTGCTCCACTGCCGACCCGCGGTCTCTGAAGGTGACCTCAGCTGATGGTGGGGACGAATCCCGTGTCGGGGTCACCGGTGAAGTAGCCGGCCACGTCGGCGAGGAGGTGCGTCATTGCCGTCGTGAACAGGCAGACCGAGCCGTCGGCCGCCAACTTGACGGTGGCCGCATTCGGGATGGTCTGCCCACTCGAGAAGTTGAGGTTCGACACCACTGGCAGGCTCTGGTCGCAGGGCCAGGCAGTGACGTAACCATCGGCGTCCGCCCCGACGGCCGTCAAGTTGAGAGCCACGGCGGTGACGCCTGTGAGTGGCACTCCACCGCGGCCAGCGACCTGCAGGTGCACTGTTCCGAGCGCGGTCACCTTGCCAGCAACAGGAACTCCGATCGCGTTGCGCGTGTCCAGCAAGCGATCTGGGACCAGTTCCTTGAAACCGGCGGTTTCGGCGTTTCCGAACCACATGCCAACATCCGCTAACAGGTGTGTCGAGGTCGTGCTCAACACGCACACAGTGCCCGCTGGCGACAGCTTGGTCGTGACGAGGTTGGGAACGACATCGCCGGCTGCGAAGTTCAGGCTGGAGGCGGTCGGAAGTGCTTGATCGCAGGGCCAGACCGTGAGGAAACCGTCGGCGTTCGGGTCGACGGCAGTGATGTTCAGCGTCGCCGCGGTCGCGCCGGTCAGCGGCACGTCGCCGTGTCCTGTCACCTGCAGTGTGAACACCTGGCCACCGTTGATCTTCCCGGCGACCGGCACGCCGATCGCGTTGCGCGTGTCGAGAATTCGTGTTGGCACCACCGCCTTTCCACGAGCTCCGCCCTGAGTCTCCATGGTGCCGGTGAGGTCCGCGAGGATGTGGGTCGTCTTGTCGGTGTAGAGGCACACGCTTCGGTCCGCTCCCACCTTGACGACTACCAGGTTCGGAGACGTGCCACCCGCCGTGTAGTTGAGATTCGACGTCGTGGGCCGCGCTCGGTCGCACGGGTACGCCGTGATGAACCCGTCGGCATCGGCGCCGGTGGCAGTCACGTTGAGCACCACCGAGGTGGTCGTCGAGGCAACGTTGGTCCCGAACGTCAGTTGCACGGTGTTCTTGGCGAGCACCTTCGTCGTGCCAGGCCGCCCGATTCCGTTGCGGGTATCGAGGACTCTCACGGGCGTGATCGCCCGCAGCCCAGGAGGCGCCACATCACCCGTTACGAATTCCAACGACGGCGGCAGCATCGCCGGGTTCGGCCCATCGTCCGTGAAGTACCCCAACACAGTCGCCTTCACGTGAACCGACTCAGACGAGTACAGACACGCGGACCCGCCAGCATCGAAGGGCACGTACGCAAGGCCGGAGACCCGGATGTTGCGATATCCCATGTCGGCAATCGGCGGCAAAGAGCCTGCGCAGCTGTATACCTGCAGATAGCCCCCAGTTGCCGGTTCCGTCGCGTCGAGCGACACGACAAGGCCCTTCGCCGCGACAGGCACTTCGACCGCTGTCGGCAAAGTCGTAGCCGATCCCGGCGCCACCGATGAATCGAGGACAACGGCAGGCGCGATCGCGACATACTGCAAGCCTGGGTCGGTCGGGGTAGCGGAGACCGTGCCCACCCTGTAAGCAATGACGTGGACGGGATGCGACGAAGTGATGCAGGTGGGCGTAGATCCCAAGACCACCTTTGCTGAAGCAACGGGCTCGTCAGGACGCAGGATGAAGTTGGCCTCGCCGACCGGCACCTGCTGGCTGCACGAATGGACCGTTGCCGTCGTCAGCGGCTGGGCAGCGGTCAGCGAAGCTGACAGTACCGACAACTGGACCACCATGTCCGCTCCAAGCTCGCGGGTTGTGACGGGCGACCCACCCCACAACGGCACCCGAGTGTCGAGGATTATCCACGGTGACTGAAACGTGATTCGCCCGCCTGCTGCTGCAGACACCGTTGCGACGGGCATCGTCGGCACGGACACCAATGCCAGTGCCACGACGGCCGAGAAGATCCGCGACGGTCGCAGCCGCGCCTTGCGATCCATGGACCTGCCACGCATGCCGATTCCCCCACCGCTTCTCCGCATCGCGAACCCGCGAGTGCCGCCGTATGACCGCGGACCATACACCCCAGACCGTCCCCTTTTGAACCTGTCGCGGCCATGACCACCAGC
>JANOYI010000493.1:0-6722 GCA_031428795.1 Ilumatobacteraceae bacterium
AGCATGCGGTGGGCCGGGCGCACGAAGCCGAACTCGACCGCCTTGTCCATCCAAGCCAGCATCGGATCCCAGAAGCCGTCGACATCCAGCAACACCACCGGCTTGGCAACGATGCCGAGCTGGTTCCACGTCAGCATTTCCGCGAACTCATCCACCGTCCCGAAACCACCGGGCATCACTACGAAGCCATCAGCAAGCTCGCTGAGTCGAGCTTTGCGGTCGTGCATCGTCGGTACGACCTCCAGCCGGGTGAGCTCACGGTGCGCAACTTCGGCGCCGACGAGCCGCTCGGTGATGACACCGATGACCTCGCCGCCGGCCTGCATCGTCGCGTCTGCCGTGATTCCCATGAGACCGACCCGCCCGCCGCCGAACACCAGCCCGATCCCGCGGTTCGCCATCGCCGTACCGAGACGCGTGGCGGTCGCCGCGAACGCTGGCGACGTGCCCGCATTCGAGCCGCAATACACGCACAGCCGGGTCGTCGTTGCTGGCAGAGTTGGTTCTGGCATTTCGCCAGCCTGGCACACCGGGCCGCCACGACCGGCGGCCGAATCGTCTGTTCACCATTGGGCCGCCTCCCGTTCGGCCGCTCACCGTTAGGTCTGGCGCAGCGGGCGGCCGTAACCTTCGACACATGAGCACCGATCTTGCCGCGCCCGACCTTGCCGCAGCCGCTGACGTCATCGAGATCGCCAGTGGCGTCGTAGGGATAGGTGTTCGCCACCTCGCCGCAAACGGTGGGCCGGAGGTTCACCAAGTCCTGGCGTACGACCTCGCCCACTCCGCTGCGCAGGTAGAGACTGCGCGAGCGATGCTGGACTACGGCGCAAAGGGCGACCTCGAGGCTGCGATCACGTGCGCATTCACCGCCGACATGGTGCACGACCTCATCACCCGCATCGCTGGCCGCGAGAAGGTGTGGGGCATCGAGACCGCACCGATGCGCGACGCACATCCATTTCTCGAGAAGTTCCGCGCGCCCGAGTTCGTCGCCTCGCTCGCTCAGCAGCCGGGGCCGTTGCATCTGGACGGTGAGATGGAAATGGTTGCCGATACGTTCCGCAGCTTCGCCGAGAAGGTCATCAAGCCGCACGCCGAGCACGTGCACCGCCACAACGCCGATGTGCCCGAAGAAATCGTTACCGGCCTCGCCGAGATGGGCGCCTTCGGACTCAGCGTGCCGGCGGAGTACGGCGGGTTCAGTGAAGGTGGCGACGGCGAGTACATGGGCATGGTCGTGGCGACCGAGGAGCTCAGCCGGGTGTCGCTCGGCATTGGCGGCTCGCTGATCACCCGCCCCGAAATCCTCACCCGTGCTCTGGTGAAGGGCGGCACCGAGGCACAAAAGCAAGAGTGGCTGCCCAAACTGGCCGTCGCCGAGGTCATGCCAGCGGTTGCGGTCACCGAGCCTGATTACGGCAGCGATGTGGCCAGCATCACCGTCAGCGCCACCCCTGCCGCCGGCACCAACGGCGAGTCCGGCTACGTCATCAACGGCGTGAAGACGTGGTGCACGTTCGGAGCGCGAGCCGACGTGCTGGCCCTACTGGCCCGCACCGACCCCGATCGCAAGAAGGGCTCGCGGGGGCTCAGTCTCTTCATCGTGCCCAAGCCGCGCGGCGAAGGCCACGGCTTCCAATTCGATCAGGCGGCCATCGCGGACGGCACTGTTGGCCGAATGGAGGGTCGCGCCATCGACACCATTGGGTACCGCGGCATGCACAGCTACGAAGTTGCTCTCGATAACTGGTGGGTGCCGGCCGACAACCTGGTCGGTGGCGAGGACGGCGTCGGCAAGGGCTTCTACCTACAAATGGCCGGATTCGAGAACGGTCGTCTCCAGACAGCTGCTCGCGCTGTTGGTGTGATGCAGGCTGCGTACGAATCCGCACTCGAGTACGCGCAGAACCGCAAGATCTTCGGCCCGTCGCTGTTCGACTACGAACTCACCCAGGTGAAGCTGGGCCGAATGGTCATGCTCATCCAGGCCGGCCGCCAGTTCGCCTACAGCGTGGCGCGCATGATGGCCAAGGGCGAGGGCACCATGGAAGCCGCGATGGTGAAGGCGTACGTCTGCAAGGCAGCCGAGTGGGTCACCCGCGAGGCCATGCAGATTCACGGCGGCATGGGCTACGCCGAGGAGTACACCGTGTCGCGTCTGTTCGTCGATGCAAGGGTGCTCAGCATCTTCGAGGGCGCCGACGAGTTGCTGTGCCTGCGAGTCATCGCCCGCCGCCTCGCCGACACATCTCAATAACGACACGGCTCCGTAACGACACGGCTCGATAACGACCCGTCTGCCGCCTGACCGGTCGCCCACAAAACACGCCCTGAGCTGGGCATCTGTGTCACGGCATAGAACCGGGTTCCGTCTGTGTTGTGACACAGACGGACGGTTCAGCTGGGGATGGCGATGATGCTGGTGATGACGGCGGTTGCTGGCACTGCGTCGACGACCAGGCTGCGGACGAACGCGATCGCGTCCGCTTCGCTGGCGACCGCGACGTGCTCGACCAGCTCAACCGTCTTGGTGCCGTGCTGGTGCGCAGCCACCTCGAAGTGATGATCCAGTTCCTTCATCAGCACTTCCGTCGGCGGCGCCTTCAGCGTCACCACTACTTCCACATCAAAACCCATCCACGTGGTCTACACCCTGCGGCTGACCCCCGGGCGATCGATGCCGTCCCCAAGTTGGCGTTCATCTGCGGTACTACCTCATCTCACCACCGAATTAGCCCGGGTGCGGCCGCTAGACCTGTTGGCGTAGTTCCTTGGCGACTGCGAGTGTCACCAGAACACACGCCAGGCTGATCACGCCGAACACGCTCATGGCCGGCTGCGGGCCGATGGCTTCTGCCAGAGCGGAGGCGGCCAAGGCTCCCATTGGCACCAGGCCACCCTGCGTCAGCACGGTCAACGACATGACGCGGCCCATCTTCTCCTGGGGAGTCAGCTCCTGAATGAGCGTCTGGTTGATGTTCAAGTAGAAACCGCCACTGGCACCCCACAGGAACAGCAGCACCGCCAGCCACACGAATGACGGCACGAAGCCTTGGACGATCTGGTTTGACGTACCAAAAATCAGCCCGCACATGAAGATGAGGCCGCGCCGGGTCATGCGGTGGCGATAGCGGATCAATGCGATGGAGGTCGTGATCATCCCCGCCCCCATCAGTGCGAAGAGCAGACCCGAGTCGTCGGCACTGCGACCGAACTCGTCGCGGGCGATCTTCGGCAGTAGCGCCACCGCGGCGCCGAACATCAGCCCACCGCCAACGGCAAGCAACGCGAACAGCGCTCGAAGGCGACGGTGCGACCAGGTGAAGCGCAGGCCGTCCATCACCTCGGTACGCATCTTCACCGAGCGGTCGATAGGTGGCAGCGCCGGTACCTGCAGCCGGCGGACGATGAGAACACCCACCAAGAAGAAGCCCGCTTGCACAGCAAAGGCGAGCCCGACGCCGCTCAACTCGATGAGCCAACCGGCCAACAGCGGCCCACCGATCATCGCCACGTTCATCCCGATGGTCATCACCACGATCGCGTGCATCAGATCCTCGCGCGGCACGATCGACGGCAGCAGCGAGCTGCGCACGGGCTGACCGAATGCCATCACGGTGCCGAACAGCACCGCCAGCACCATCGTGATGGGCAGGTCGATGACGTCGGACCACACGGCGAGCGCCGACAATCCGAGTACGAGCGCACCCCCGAGCTGGGTGAGTAGCAGGATCCGTTTGCGGTCGTGACGGTCGGCCATCGCACCGGCCAAGAGAACGAAGCACACCACAGGAGCGCCCATTGCGAAGAGCACCAGACCACTCGCCGAATCGGACGCGTCGAGCGTTTCCCCGGCCAGCCACTCGAACGTGAACCGGTCGGCCGACATGACCATGGACACAGACACTGCGTTCGCCCACAGCAGCCAGAAGCCGGTACGGCGCAGCGAATTTGAAGCCGTGGCCGACTCACCGATGTCGCGCTGGGCGACGACTTCCCCCATGAATCTGAACGGTAGGTGAACAAGGGATGTCGCGACGATGCAGACCGGGCGGCCAGCGTCTCAGCAGTCGATGGCCGCCCTCATCGCATCACACACTTCGTGCCAGCGGCCCGGTGCCAGTGCGCCGATCTGCTGACGAAGCGCCGACTTTGGCAGCGCTGCGAGATTGTCAAAGGTGGCGACGCAATCGCGACGAAGGCCGTCCGCTTGACCGAGCTGCAGTTCGCTGATGAGGCCGCGCTCAGTCGTGGTCAGCGGGGCGACCACTACCGTCCGCAAGCCAGGAATTGCGGACTGCCGGGTGAGAACCAAGTATGGCCGCGGCTTGTCGTCGGGCACTTCCCCCAGCCAGATGTCGCCTTGCATGATCACAGCCACTCCGACCAATCCTCGTCATCGAGGTGAGCGAAACTCTGAAGTCCGAGGTGAGCGAGCTCTTCATCGGTCTGGGGGCACTTCGTGTAAGCGGCGATGTACTGCTCGTCGATCTGGCGTGAGCGCTCGAGTTTGATCATTGCCTCGATCGCTGAGCGCATCGCGTCGGTGCGGTTGGAGAACTGGCAGCGGACGACGAGCCAGTCGAGGCCTTCCAGTGTCTCGTCCGGCAAACGAATTGCAAGTTGCGTAGACATGCAAGGATCATAGCAGTCTGGTATGCAGTTGGTCTACCGATGTTCTCGATGCATGGACACTGCGTAATTGCTGGCCGTGTAGGCGTCTCTTTCCCAGGTTGCATATCGATCTACCAGGAACAATCCGGCATCTTGACAGTACGCGTCGTACTCGTCGAGGGTTAATCCGCCCGTCCGGCGCTCGATCGAGAAGCCCGCGATCAACAGCCCTTCCTCGCCGAGATGGGTCGCCAAATTGCGCACAATTGCGCCGCGGTCTTCGTCCCGGCAGAAGATCATCACGTTGCCGGGCATGGCGACAACGTCGAAGGTGCGACCTAACCGCATGGTCGCCAGGTCGGCGTGGTGCCACTCGATCTCAGGCAGGTCGGCGCGCGCGAAGGCCAGCAGGTCGTCGTCGAGATCGGCGCCGACGACTTCGATTCCTCGATGATGCAGTTCGATTGCGACCCGCCCCATGCCACAGCCGGCGTCCAGCACGCTGGATGGGTGGTAGCCCTCGATGAAGTCGGCTTCGCCGTGGCTGGCTTGCCCGGCGGCCTCCATGCGAACGAAGCGGGCGTGATACTCCTCGAGGTCGACGGTCGCGCGCCAGTGAGTCCAGCGCGCGCTGACATGATCTGACGTTGAGCCGTTTGTCATTCGAGTAGCTCCATCAACGAGGTCAGCCGCTGGAAGTCCGCGCCCGGGTGATCGTCGTATGGGTCGAGCAGGATCGGGTGCAGGCCTGCGGCTAGGGCACCCCCGACGTCCATCGTCACCGAGTCACCCACGTACGCGATGCGGTCCAACGCGATGCCCTCGAAGTGCACCAAGGCGAAGTCGAAGATGTGCGGGTCGGGCTTCGCAACCCCGACGACGTGGCTGTCGATGATCACTCTCATCGGCGTGTGCGGCCCTCCGCCCTCCTGGCAGATACCGCTGCGAGCGAGGACTTGCGCAATCTGCCCACTGGCGTTGCTCACTACACCCATGGGCATGCCGAGTGAGTGCAGCGCTTTCAATGCGTCCACACTTTCGGGAATCGGCCAGCGCCATGTGTGCGCGTTGCGCGTCTGCTCCAGCACGTTCGCGGCCAGCTCTACCTCGTGTTCGTCGACACCGACCGCCCGCACGTAGGCGACGTTGTAGTCGTGCCAGAACCGCTCGGTGGCGCCCGCCGCACTCTTGGCTGCCATGCCCGCGTAATGCGCACGACGGTGAGCGTCGATGGACGGGTCGCCGCCGTGATACGCCAGCAGCGGGCCGAGCACGGTGGGGTCGGGCAGCAAAAAGATGCCGCCGGCGTCGAACAGGATTGCGTCAAAGTTCCCTACAGGCACCGTGTGAACATAACCTTCCGGTGTGCGTAGCCCTCGTGACTTCTTCAAGCCGCTCGCCGCCGGTGCCCCCGAGCCCGTGCGCGAGATTCCCTTCCGGCCCAGCCGTGTCATCCACTTCTTCCCGCCCCAGAACGAGAAGATGGTGGCCAAGCTCCCGGAGCTCGTACCGACCGTCGACATTCTTCTGGGCAATCTGGAAGACGCGATCCCGATGGCCGACAAGGAAGCTGCGCGCGCAGGCCTGGTCAAAGTCGGCAAGACCGTCGACTTCGGCAGCACACAGTTCTGGACGCGGATCAACAGCCTTGATTCGCCGTGGGCGCTCGACGACCTCACCACGCTCGTCGGCGAGATCGGCGACAAGCTCGACGTCATCATGGTGCCGAAGGTGGAGGGCCCGGAAGACATCCACTACGTCGACCGCTTGCTCGCTCAGCTCGAGGCTCGCGCTGGGCTGAAGAAGCCGCTGCTGATTCACGCAATCCTCGAGACCGCTCGCGGTGTCGCCAACGTGGAAGCCATCTGCGGTGCCTCGCCTCGCATGCAGGGTCTGTGCCTTGGGCCGGCGGACCTGGCGGCCAACCGCCGGATGAAGACCACCCGTGTTGGTGGCGGGCACCCCGATTACGTGGTGCGCGCCGACCCGCCGATGGGCGCCGATGGGCCGGAGTACACAGCCACTCGCACCACCTATCAGCAGGACCTGTGGCACTACACAATCGCCCGGATGGTCGATGCGTGCGCGATGTACGGCCTGCTGCC
>JANOYI010000494.1:0-16231 GCA_031428795.1 Ilumatobacteraceae bacterium
GTCTTCACTGAGCGGATGACGAGATTCGAACTCGCGACCCTCACCTTGGCAAGGTGATGCTCTACCAGCTGAGCCACATCCGCGTTGTGCGGACTGCAATCTAGCGAGCCGGGACCGCGGCTGACAACGCGCCTGTCAGCCTTTAGCGCTGATCAGCGGGGCGCAGGTCGACTCGCAGGACCAGAAAGCCATCCTCGATCGTGCCCACTGCATCGCCGATGATTGCGTAATCCTGAAAGTCGACCTTGGAGTTTTCGATGAAGCGGGCACGCTCCTCGCCGGCGACAGGCGGCAACGGACGGCGTTTGACCGAGGCCGAGCGGTCGCGGAAACGGGAGATCATCGCATCGATATCAAGATCTTGTGCCATGCACCCAACCGTACCGCTGGTGCACGCAGCGCCGCACTATGCGTCGTGGTGAAGACGCAGCAGCGGGTCGATGGGACGCGACATGGTGGCGACTGACTCGCCGCCCGGCGTGTCGTCCTTATCGGTCTCTGGTTCTGGCGGTTCGGACGTGTCGGCGGCCACCTGAGGGGCGTCGACGGCAGGATCAATGGCGGGGTCGACGTCGGCTTCAACATCGGCCCGAACGGCGCCTTCAACGACAGACTCACCGGCCGCCGCGAGTGGGAATTCCAGCAGGTCATCGAACTCCTGCGGCGACGCCAGCGCTGTGGCTTTCAGATCCAAGGGATCCGATGGAGCTGACGCAGGCGGATCGACAAGCTCTGCACCTTCAGGTCGTGCTTGCTCAAGGCGACGACGACGCGATGCGTAGTCGCCCTTCCACCACGACCGACTGCTCATCACTTCAAGCGGGCCGAGGGCAGGATGCTCCACTTCACTGCTGCGCCACCACCACACAGTGCCTGCGGCAATCAACAGCCCAAGAATCACTAAACCGGCTGCCGACAGCAGAATGATGCGGGCGTTCTCAGGATCGTCGAACGTGTCGGCTAGCAGCACGAAACCAACCGTTACCCCGTTCACAAAACCCCCGCTACGTCCACGATCACGGCGCACAGTGTCGCACGCGATCGCCGTATTCCTCACGCATGCGCCATGCTGTTCGTCGTGGAAGCCGTGTGGATCGTCGTCGTCATCGTTGTCCTGGCCGGAATGTGGTGGGCTGGCTATCGCATGGAGCCCCACTGGGTGTCGAAAGATGGCAGCCGATTCCTCTGTACCGCGCAAGAACTCGACGGCGCCAACACCGTCGGTCACCCAAAAGAAACTCGGGTTCTGATCACTCCAGACGGCGCGTTGTACGTCACTCAAAAACGAATGATGCGTCGGCGTAGCAGCATGTGGAAGCTGGTGGCCAAAGCGCCAACACCCCACCGCAAGATCCAGGTGTACGTGGCGAAGCACAACGAGCCTGACAGCCCCATCGAATCCCGACTCGCCATTCGCATACCCACCAAAAGTCGCTGCATCGCCATCCTCGACGACATCCTTGCAAGGGGCGCCGCTAACGCGTCGCCACACGCTCCACAAAGCGCTGCAGCGGCGGACCAACCTGACCAAGATTGATCAGGAACGCATCGTGACCGTGCGGTGAATCGATCTCGATGAATTCTGCGTCGGTGCCCCCCGCAACCAGAAGTGCATGAATCTGCTGCTGCTGATACGCGGGGTAGAGAATGTCGCTGGAGACGCCCATCACGAGCGCTGGCGCCTTGATACGGGCCATTGCGGCGTTCAGACCAGAGCGGCCACGGGCCACATCGTGCAGGTCCATCGCCTTGCCGATGATCAGGTAACTGTTGGTGTCGAAGCGGTCGACCAGCTTGCCGCCGTGATACTCCAGGTAGCGCTCGACCTCGAACCGCTGCCAGAGATCGATGCCCTCACTGAGCGTTGCGTTGTCCGCCAACTCGCGACCGAATCGATCAGTGAACACGTTGTCACTGCGGAAGGTCACCTGCGCAACCATCCGCGCAATCGCCAGGCCCTCCGACGGGCCATCTCCGTCGGCTGCGTCGTAGTAATCGCCGCCGCGCCACTTCGGGTCGAGGCGAATGGCTCGTCGACCAATCGCGCCCCACGCGATTTGCTGCGCGGTGGCTTGCGCACACGTTGCGATGGGCACAATTGACCCGACGCGGTCAGGGAATGTGATCGCCCACTCCAAGACCTGCATGCCGCCCATCGAGCCACCGATCACCGAATGCCAGCGCGCGACGCCCAGGTGATCCGCGAGACGTGCCTGCGCACGAACCATGTCGCGAATTGTGATCACCGGGAACCGGCTGCCATACGGCAATCCATCCACTGGGTGAGGGGACGCTGGCCCGGTTGAGCCCTGGCAACCTCCCAACACGTTGCTACACACCACGAACCAGCGGTTCGTATCGATTGCCAGGCCAGGGCCAACCAGCCCTTCCCACCAACCTGATGCTGGGTGACCTATGTCGGCCGTCCCGGTTGCATGGCTGTCCCCAGTCCAGGCATGGCACAGCAGGATTGCGTTGCTGCCGTCCGCATCGAGCTGACCCCATGTCTCGTAGGCCAGCTCCACTCCATGCAGCGTGGTACCACCATCGAGCGCGAACGGACGGTCCTTTACGAAGGCGAAGAGATTGCGGGCACCGAAGGGCTGGCCCGGCATCCACGCGCCCGTCGCAGAGTGCAGGTGTGGTCGTGAAGCCATCAGGTTGTCCTTCCTCCTCGCTGGGTGTCCATTGCGACACTGGCCACGAGCGGGAAGCTTCGTTGCCCGGTGAAAACCGGACCACATCCCCGCCGAGGCGAGAAGGCACCGTGGGGCTTCCTCCCCGGTTGCCGGACCCAACCGCGAACGGCAAGGTCACTCGTGATGCATGTCGCTGGGCACGCTAGCAACGAACAAGCCCCGCACCACGCCAATTCCGGAGCGCAGTCACTCTCGGTACTGAGCCTCCGTGGCGAGGTGTCCATCCAGATCGACCAGCGCTGTGAACTCGTCGAAGGCGACCAGCCGGTCGAGGTGACCCCGCAACGAGCCTTCAGAGCGCAGCAGAGCCAACGAGTCCTGCACGGCCTTCACCATCGAAAACAGTGCCGTGAGTGGCGACACGATCAAGGTGAAACCGAGGTCCGCCAACTCCCCCGGTGTCAGCAAGGGCGTGCGTCCCGTCTCCACCATGTTGGCCACCAGCGTGATGTCGGGCAGCGAGGCCGCGATTCGCTCCAGCTCCGCGATGGACTCCGGCGCTTCAACGAACAGCGCGTCGACGCCAGTGTCGCGCGCCATCCTCGCCCGCTCGAGTGCTTCCTCCAGGCTGACAGCGGCGCGAGCGTCAGTTCGAGCAGTGATGTGCAGATCGGGTGCGTGATCGACGGCGGCGCGCAGCTTGGCC
Source organism: Ilumatobacteraceae bacterium (assembly GCA_031428795.1). Lineage (GTDB taxonomy): Bacteria > Actinomycetota > Acidimicrobiia > Acidimicrobiales > Ilumatobacteraceae > UBA668. The sequence continues at coordinate 3,346 of JANOYI010000494.1, forward strand.
AGCCAATCAGCGCGCTCGATCACGACCTTGCCAGCCATATGCCCGCAGCGCTTGGGCCACACTTGGTCCTCCAGGAACATGCCGGAGGCGCCCGCCTGCTGCCACAACTCGGTGGTGCGAATGGTGTTCAGCGGATTGCCGTATCCCGTGTCGGCATCGACCACCACGTCGAGGCCAGGGTTCGCAGCGCAGACCCGACGAGCAACTTCGGCCATCTCGGTCTGCGTCAGGTAGCCGAAGTCGGGCAGCCCCAACAGCGTGCCGCTGACGCAATAGCCGCTCAGGAACACCGTGTGGAACCCGGCTTGTGCGCTGAGGCGCGCTGTCAAAGCGTCCCACACGCCGGGCATCAGCACGGTCCCCTCTTCTGGTTTGGCAAGTCGAGTACGAAGGGTGGCGCCGCTCATGCGCGCCACCGTACCGCTCACGACATGCCGGCTGCCGGGCCATGCGCTGACTCATCCGACAGCCTGACTGACGCCCGCGCCAGCGCGCCTGATTGATCAGCGAGTGGACGAGCCGGGTCGATCACGACAGGCTTGTGCACCATGAGCGTGAGTTACCTGACCCCGAAGGCGCGTCCCGTCGCTGTTGCTGCGGCCGGACGCGGTTCGATTGCCGTCGAATCCATTGACGCTGGCGAGGTCATCGCTGCGTTTGGTGGCCGTTGCGTCACGCGCGACGAGTTCGACCTCCTCCCTACTGGCCAACAGGTGCGCAGCATCCAGATTGAGGAGAGGCTCTTCCTCGCCGGTCCCGTCGAGCCTGAGCCGGCGGACTTCATCAACCACTCATGCGAACCCAACTGCGGCATGAGCGGCAACACCGTCCTGGTTGCGCTTCGCGACATCGAGGTGGGCGACGCGCTCAGCTACGACTACGCCACCAGCGACGGCTGCGATTACGACGAGTTCGAATGCGCGTGCGGGTCAGTGAACTGCCGCGGCAAGGTCACCGGTTGCGACTGGATGTTGCCGGAGCTGCAGATTCGCCATCGGGGCTACTTCAGCCCCTACTTGGCCGCCCGCATTGCCTCGCTGGCCACCATCGGCGCCGGTCGCCGAGCCTTCTCCCACTAGCCGCGCACCAACTCGTCGCGTAGACACGCACCGAAGTCGGGGGGCGGGCTATGGTCGCCGTCATGCGATTACTCGTCGTGGGCGCCGGCGGCGTCGGTTCTTCAATCGTGTCGATTGCAGGTCGGCGGGAGGTGTTCGAACACATCGTTGTCGCCGATGTGAATCTTGCGCGAGCGCAGCGTGCGGCGGCGCGTGTGGGTTCGCCGCACGTGGTAGGCACCCGCGTCGACGCGTCCGACCGGCTGGATCTCGTCGAACTAGCGACATCGACACAGGCCGATGTGATCGTCAATGCGTGCGACCCTCGGTTCAACCCACCGATCTTCGACGCGGCGTTCGCGGCTGGGTGCCACTACCTCGACATGGCGATGCACATGTCCACTCCTCACCCCACCGACCCATACAACACATGCGGCGTGAAGCTGGGCGACGCCCAGTTCGCCGTCGCCGACCAGTGGGAGGGACGCGGCCTCCTGGCCTTGGTCGCTATGGGCGTGGAGCCCGGCTTCAGCGACGTCGTCGCTCGGTACGCGTCGGATCACTTGTTCAGTCGCGTCGACGAGATTGGCGTTCGCGATGGCGCGGACCTGGTGATCGAAGGCTTCGACTTCGCGCCGACGTTCAGCATCTGGACCACGATCGAGGAATGTCTCAACCCGCCGATCATCTACGAGCGCGACCGCGGCTGGTTCACCACCGCACCATTCAGCGAACCCGAGACGTTCGTCTTTCCGGAGGGCATCGGCGCTCTCGGCTGCGTCAACGTGGAGCACGAGGAGGTGATCCTCATGCCGCGCTGGCTCGACGTGGGTCGCGTCACGTTCAAGTACGGCCTCGGCGACGAGTTCATCGACGTGCTGCGCACCCTGCACAAGCTGGGCCTCGACAGCACTCGGCCGGTATCGGTGCGCGGCGTCGACGTGTCGCCTCGCGACCTGGTTGCTGCGACGCTGCCGAACCCGGCCGAGTTGGGTGATCGAATGCACGGCCGCACTTGCGCCGGCTCGGTGGTCACCGGGCTCGGCGTCGACGGAGAGCCCCGCCGCACGTACCTCTATCAAGTCGTGGACAACGAGTGGACCATGCGCGAGTACGGTCACCAGGCTGTTGTATGGCAGACCGCTGTGCACCCGGTTGTGGCACTCGAGATGCTGGCCACGGGCGAATGGAAGGGCGAGGGCGTAAAGGGCCCGGAAGCATTCAACGCCGACCCATTCCTCGCACTGCTCAACGAGCACGGCGCACCCTGGGCCATGCAGGAACTGCCTGCGTAAGCCGATGGCGCGTTTGAGCAAGGCGCAGGTCGAGGCCCTGCTCGCCAGGTACGACGCGTCGCCCATCGACAGCCTGACTGCTGCGCTCAGAGTCGCGCTCGATGCGCCGTTGATGGAATGGGTCGCGTTGCTCGAGCTCGCCGACTTCTCAGTTGCACGCCATCAGCGACTACTGCGTGGCGAACTGGTCGCACTCGACGAACTCGCGGCCGAACTCAACGAGGTTCGCGAGGTGGCAGCGCACAGGCCGCCGTCCCACCTGGCAGACGCTGGCGATTACGCGCCACCCAGCGGTATACAACCCCGCTGAGCCAGTGGATACCGGGCAGGCCCAGGAATGCTCCGAGCAGCCACCACCCTGTGCCAGAGGCCAGCAAGACGGCCCGAACGGCATCCTCGCCGCTCCGCACGCGCCGTTGTGAGTCAACGTACTGAACAGCCAGATTGCACTGTTCCGCCGTCAAACCAAGCGCTGCAAGATCGGTGAATTGGTAGGGCTGCGTCTTCGGAAGGCGTTTGATCAGCCGCTTGCCCCAAGTGACGCTCGACGTGCAGAACGCACAGTCGCCATCAAAGATCAAAATCGGAACCTCGGTCACGGCAGCGAAACCACTGGTTGTGCGTGCACCACTCGCTGATCAAACCCGACCTCGGTGGGTAGAAATCCGTTGCGATCAGGCCAGAGCAGCTGCACCGCTGCGAACGGCGCTCCTCGCCGCCATGACACAGCGGTACCCAGCAGTTCCCTCACGACATCGTCCGCGATTGGGGCGAACACGCAGCGCAATTCACCATCGAAGAAGCCGAGCAACTCAACGCCGAGAGGTATCTCAGTGCCACCGCGCAGCATGTCGGCAATCATGTCGAACAGCCCACGCGCGGTCGCTGGTGTCAGCCCAAACACGACCACCTCCGGGAACCCGAAAGCCTCCGGGTAGCCGATCGTGTACACGAACCCGGCCAGCGGCGGAACGATCTCTGTTCGCGCTGGCACCGGCTCCATGGCCCAACCATGAGTCTCGATCATCCACTCGATCTTCTCCGCATGGGGAATGTGAAAGTCGGGCAACTCCATGATGGTGAGGCTACTTGCGCTGTGTGATCAACCCAGCTCAGAGCAGCGCTTCGGCACCTACGTCGAGGGCATGGCGAACGTGCCGAGTCGCCATGGCTGCGAACATCGCCTCACTGCGCTCATTGCCACCGACCAGCTGCGACGCGGCGACCGACATGATGATGCCGGCGTAGGCATCGCGGCAGTACTGCCGCCAGAACTCGCCTCCGTCCACGTCGATCCCATAGTCAGCGAGCGCTGCGCAATACCGGTCCACCAAACCGCGCTCGATTTCCCGCCGCACCTCGGGCGGCGGCCCCGCACCGAGGAAGTAGCTGACATCGCCGCTCGCGCTGCCGTGACCTGGCGTCTGCCAGTCCACTGCTGCGATCGGGTACCCGCCAGCGGCAGAGGCGAACATCAGGTTGTCCAACCGGTAATCGCCGTGTGTGACCGTGTTGGGCAGGGTGTGGCCTTCGATCCACGTCGGAATCTTGTCGCCAAATCGCTCGATCAGCGCAATGCCCTCGCTGTCGAGGTACTTCGAATAGGTCGTAAAAAAGCCGGGGGCAAACATCGTCCAGATCATCTGCAGTCGCTCGGTATCGCCCGCCTCGCGTCGACCAAGAAACTCGATGTCGTTCAGCGATGGGTCCGCCCAGCGAGGCCCGTGCAAACGAGCGAGCTCCAGCACGGCTCGGCTAGAAATGTCGGCCGAGCAACCGGTCACCTGGTTGCCCTGCTCACAAGGCGCCAGGTCCTCCAACAGCAGCACGAAATCGCCGTCGCTCTCGTGCCACTCGCCGTGGAAACAGCGCGGCACGCGCATCTCGATCGTCGGCGCGATCTGGTCGTAGAACTTCACCTCTCGCTCGTAGTTGCGAAGCGCAATTCCTGTCGCCCGACTGGTCGGATCAGGCGAGGGCATCTTGGCGATGACCGACGTCGGTAGTCCGCTGTCTGCCGGCACCGTCAGCTCATAGCGGATGTTCATTCCGACGAGGCCGTCACCGATTCTGCGTTCACCCGCGATCTCTACGTCGTCGCCAAGTTTCTCGCTGAGCCATTCGGAAGTGATCTCTTCAGGTGCCATCTCGCCCGACCGTAGCCGGATCGAGGCGTTCAGCGTCAGACGCACCTGTGGTTGGACGGCGGCCAGCCGATACCGTCGACCCAGCATGTACACGTTCCTGCTGAAGCCGAAATGGATCGGCTTCCACCTGCTGTGCCTCGGCGCAATTGTGGCGATGCTTGGCCTCGGACTGTGGCAGTTGCGCCGGTTGGACGAAAAGCAGACCTTCAACAGTCGGGTCACTGAGCACACCGAGGCCGATGTGATGGTCTTGAACCCCGAGTCACTGGACGGTCCGGCCGACGAACTCAGCTATCGCCGAGTTTCGACAACGGGGACGTACGTTCCCGACCAGCAGTTCGAAGTCGTCAACGTCACGCAGGGCGGCACCACCGGTCGCAATGTGGTCAACGCACTTCAACTGGTGGACGGCAGCCTCATCATTGTCAACCGCGGTTTCGTTCCCACAGGTACACCGGTACCCGCTCCCCCGTCCGGCGAAGTGCAGCTCCTTGCTCGGCTGAAGGAGAGGCAGGTGGCGCGCACAGGACAATCCTCCGACGACGGTACGCAGCAACTGACGGAAATTCGTAGGGTCGATCTCGAGGCGCTGGGTCAACAGTTCGAGCGGCCGCTGGCACCGATGTACCTGGAGCTCCTGGAGTCCGTCCCTGCCGAGCCCGACAGTGTGAGCCCGGTGGCATTCCCCGAGCTCAGCGAGGGGAATCACCTCAGCTACGCCGGGCAGTGGGCCATCTTCAGCATCAGCGTTTCGGTCGGCTGGGTGTTCGCCATTCGTAAGAGCATCCGTTCACGTTCAGGCGAGCCCGCACCCAAGAAACGTCGCGGCCCGCCCCCCATCGCCGACGAGTTCCGCTAGCTGAAGCCGCCAAGATGACTTGCGATGCTCGATACTCAGCTGGCGGTGAAGCCTTCCAGTTCGGCCATTCGACGGAACTGCTCGACGACGTTGGGGGCAACATACGACGGGTCGAACGAGCGGTACGCCGTGTCGACATTGACGGCAATGCGGCCGAACTCGCCCCACCCGCTGAACTCCTCGCGGGCACCAATCTCCTTGGCGATCTCACGTGCCGCGTCCCACGCGTCCATACCACTGGCATGACGTGCGCTCGCTGCGCCGTCAACGAACGCTAGGTAGTCCCGCACTGTCGCCACGCCAGCCTTGTCGGTGAGCGGGCCGTGGCCGGGAACGACGGTTTCAATGTCCATCCCCAACATCAGGTCGCAGGCAGCCACCCAGTTCGACAACGGGCCAGCCCACACGATGGGCGTGCCGCCAATGAACAAAATGTCACCGGTGTAGACGGTCTTTGCGTCGGGCACATACGCGATGGTGTCGCCATTGGTGTGCGCCGGGCCGACCTCTATCATCTGCACTGTGCGCCCGCCGACCTCCACGTCGAGACGACCGCTGAAGGTGCGTGTGGGCATGGTCACGTCGATGCCGTTGAAGTCGAACGCACCGAAGAAGTGCCGGAAGAGTTCTCCGACCTCGCCGGGCGCCGAGTTCAGCGCGTGCAGCATCGAGGGTGGCACCTCGGACATCTCATGCGCGGTCGCCGCTGATGCGACGATCTCGGCGCCCTCCACCAGCTGATTGCCGTAACAGTGGTCGCCGTTGGCATGGGTATTCAGCAGCGTGCCGATGGGCGCAGCGGCCGTCGGCGCCGCCATCGCATCCAGCATCTCGCGCGTCAGCTTCAGGTCGAACAGCGTGTCGACCAGAAGGGATGCGCCAGCGCCGACAACCAAACCAGCGTTGCTCCAACCCCAGCCTCCGTCTGGCTGCAGGTAGGCATAGCAGGCGTCGCCGAGCTCGTGAAGACCTTTGTCGTAGGGCATGACGCGTTCATATCACGGGCGTACAGTGGCGTTATGCCCCAGATCGCCACGCGCCGCCTCGGGCGCACCGAACACCAGTCGTCGATTGCCATCCTCGGCGGCGCCGCCTTCAGTGCCAGCACCCCGGAGGTCGCCGAGACGACGTTTCAGCTCGCGCTCGAGGCCGGCGTCAATCATCTCGACATCGCACCCACCTACGGCCATGCCGAGCTGGTCATAGGCCCGCTCGTCCCCGCCGTACGCGATCGGTTGTTCATCGGTGAGAAGTCGAACCGCAGCAACCCCGATGGTGTCCGCGCTCACCTGGAGCGGTCGCTAGAGCGGCTGGGCTGCACGTCCTTTGATCTGTACCAGGCTCACGGCGTCACCGACCTTGCAGACCTCGATCGGCGCAGCCCTGCGATCGAGGCAATCTTGAGAGCACGCGACGAGGGCCTGACTCGCTTCGTCGGGATCACCGGTCATGACTTTGGGACGGCGGTGGCGCAGCTAGAGGCAGTTCGGCGGTTCGACCTCGACTCGGTGATGCTCCCGATCTACGCCGGCGCGCTAGCCAACTCACAGTATGCGGCCGACCTGGCTGAGCTCCTCGACGAAGCCGCCCGTCGGGACGTTGCGGTCATGGCAATCAAGGCTGGCGCCCATCAGCCATGGGGTGACGGCGAGAAGACGTCGACCAGCTGGTACCAGCCGTTCACTGACCCAGAGTCCGTCACGCGCGGGGTGCGCTTCACAATGGGGACGCCCGGCGTTCACGCCTTCTGCACCACTGGTGATGTCGACGTACTACCCCTCCAGCTAGCGGCGGCAGCCGAGTATGAGCCACTGTCCCCTGCGGACCGCGATGCCCTGCTGACCGAAGCGGCTGACTGGCCGACGATCTTCCCGCTCTCCGAGCACGCTCGCTAGGGATTCACCGAACCCTCAGCGTGCAGTGCAGCGGCGATGCGTTCAGCGATCATCACCGTCGGCAGATGTGTGTTGGCACGGGGCACCGTTGGCATCACCGAGGCGTCACACACCAGCAAGCTTTCGTAGCCGATAACCCGACACGCTGTGTCCACCACAGCTGCTTCGTCGTCGATACCGCCCATCCGGCAGGTGCCGACGGCATGCACGTAGTCGCCCACCGCTGCACGCAGCCCATCGTCGGACAGGTCGTACGGAAGTGCCGTGGAGACTGCAGCCATCGACTCGCTGCGCGCAACGCGTTCGGTCAGCTCGGCGGCCGCTCGAAGTGCGGACATATCGCGCTCGTCGGTCAGCATCGCGAAGTCGACGATCGGGTCGTCAGTCGGGTCAGCGGATTTCAGGCGCACCGAACCACGCGAGAACACCTGCATCACGGCCCCCATCAGCAGTGCCAGCGATGGATCGGCCGCGTCGACAACGTCCATCGCCAGCAGCTGCAGATCGTGGTGGGCGACGTGTGAGGCACGCAGCAACGCAGAGACTGCAAGGCGTTGCATCGGATCGACTGTCGGCTCGTGAAGCTGCAAGGCAAGCGGGAACGACGGGTGATCTTGCAGACCACGACCAATCGCTGGTCGGTCAATCTCGCTGCGCAGCAGAATCGCCGGCGAATGGATCGCGCCCGCACACACGATCACAGCGCCAGCCTCGATCTCGGTACCGTCAACGAGGCGCACACCTACGGCGCGGCGACCCTGTAGTAAGACGCGCTCAACCAGCGCATCGCCGCGCACCTGCAGGTTCGGTCGTGTGCGAGCTGATTCCAGGTACACATCGTTGACCGATGCACGTCGCCCATCAGCAAATCGAGTGAGTTGCGCAGCCTCGACGGTTTCTTCACAGGCCAGCAGTGCACGCGCAACGGGCCCGGTCTCGGCGGGCGTGGCCGTTCTGAGCGGTATCGGGAGCGCAGCGAACACGGGCGCTACATCCGCCCAGCCCCAGCCGATGCATCCGAACTCGCGCTCCCAGGTGTCGTAGTCACCGGGCTCGCCCGGTAGCCCCACCATTGCGTTCACGGCTGACGATCCGCCGACCCCGCGGCCGCGGGCATACAGTCGGGCAGCCTGCTCGCTGGTGCGGGTTGCAGACAGGTGCTGCCACAGGCGACCCGGCTCCGCCATTGCCGCGACGAACGACGGGCCACTGATCGACGAGGGCGTCGCTGAGCTGTCATGGTCTGGCCCCGCCTCCAGCAGCAGGACGGTCAACGCCGGCTGTTCGCTCAGGCGGGCCGCGAGCACCGCGCCGGCCGACCCAGCGCCCACCACCACGACATCAACGCGGTGGCTCACGGGTTCATGCCCCGTCGATGAACGGGGGGTTGGTGCTTGCCGGCAAGCCAGCCAAGTGTGCGGTGTCGTTGTACCGATTCAGCCGCCACAGGTTCGGCTTGATCAGTTCCAACTCGGTGATCGATGTGTTGAGCGTATGGATCTGGAACACACCCATGCTGGGAGCCTTCAATGCCAGACGCAGCACTGAATCGACCACTCCCCCATGGCAAGCAATGACGATCGTCTGCCCCTCGTACATGTCCAACGTGCGCCGAATAGCCGAACCCACTCGATACTGAAAAGCCGCAACGGTCTCACCACCGGGAAAGGTGGTGGCGAACGGGTCGCCAGCGTCCCACGCATCAACACCCAGATCGGAGCGAGCCATGAACTCCTTGTAGGTCAGACCATCGCACTCCGGCCCGGGGTCGTGCTCGCCGAACCCATCGTCACGAACCACGGTGAGACCGCGAAGAGAAGGCGCCAGGATCTCAGCGGTCTCGATGGCCCGCGGATACTGGCTCGCCAGCAGCACGTCGGCCGTGAACTCCTCGCTGGCCGCCCACCGATCGCGAAGTCGTTCCGCCTGCTGACGCCCAAGAGGCGACACGCCGGTGCAGGTGCGAGGGCCGCCGATGATTCGGTTCACCGTGACGGTGGATTCTCCATGGCGCACAAGCACAAGTCGGGTCACGAGGCGAGGCTACCCGTCGTCAGACCGACGGGCCTTGGCGGAGCCGAGCGACCCGATGGTCGTCACCCAGCAATTCCTCGAGTCGATCTGCCGCCACTTGGAGGTCGATGGCATTTGACTCGATCATGGTCGCGATATCCACCCAATCCTTGCCACGATCGAACATGGCCTTGAAGACCGCCAAGTCCTCCGCACAGAGCACTCGAATCATTCGACCCGCAAATGGAACTGGAACGCAGCGCCGCTGAACATCGAGGTGAAATTGCTCAGCCGCGAAAAACAGGTCAATCGGAGTGTCGTCCCACATCAGGCGCACTTGTTCATCGCGATGGGCGGCCCGCACGTCGGCGGCAGTGTGCACGACGCCTTCTGGCAGTGCAGCGAAGACGACCGCAGCCTCAGTTGCGGCGACAAATACATTCACGTCTATATCGCGAGTACCACGTGGTTCTTCGGTCGCGTACGCCAGCGCGAGCGCCCCACCTAGCGCCCATGGCACGGCATGATCATCCAAGGCGGCGCAGACGGCCAGCACACGATCCACCAAGGTCATCATCGACGAGCCTTGGCCAGAGGACGAGGTCGATACGGCAATGCGCTGGCCAACGTCAACACGTCCTCGAGCCGCTGCGCCTGGACTGCTGGCGTGATCGCTGGCACGAACTCAACCCGGAACCCCAACGCAGCAATGATTCGCGCAGCAGCATCGAGGCCCGGCTGACGTCTGCCGCGTTCGTATGCGCTGAGGACTGTCACAGGAATGCCCGTCACGCTCGCGACCTCAGCCTGTGTTTGCCCCGCGCGCTTGCGAAGTGCTCGCAATGTGGCGCCGGAAATCATGAGTAGAGGTTAGCGTATTCGCTAATAAATAGCCATCCGTCTTACTTTTCGTTCGCGACCTAACTACCTCGGTGTGACTATCCCCTAGGTTGGTCGCGGTGGCAACCGGAATGCGTCTCACCATTCGCACGAAGGGAACCGACCCGCGATCCGCAGCACTGCTGGCCGATGCCCAGGCTGTTGGTCTCGCCGAGGTCACGGATATCGAGGTCGCCGACGTCGTGTACTTCGCCGACACGCTTGGCGACGCCGACAAGAAGTCGATCGAGGCCGTGCTGGTCGACCCGCTCTTGCAGACCTCGAGCTGGGCCGCACCAGACACTGGCGTCGAGACCACTCTGCTTCCCGGCGTCACCGACCCGGCCGCAACCGCGGTGGCTTTGGCAGCCGAGATCATTGGCGTGTCCGCACTCGGAATCGCCACCGGCAAACACTTCGGGGTGCTGGGTGAGCTGAACGACGACACGATTCCAACGCTCGCTCGTCGGCTGTTGGCGAATCAGGTCATCGAGCGCTGGGAACTCGCACCACTCGAGCCGACATTCATCGACACAACAGCCAAGGCAGAGCACACCGTCGAGTACGTCGCCATTCGCGACCTCGATGACGAGGCGCTCCAACTGCTGAACAAGGAGCGCGGGCTCTCGCTCGACTTGGCCGAACTGCACGTCATTGCCGCCCATTACCGAAGTGTCGGGCGCGAGCCCACCGACGTGGAACTGGAGACGCTCGCCCAGACCTGGAGCGAGCACTGCGCACACAAGACGTTCCGAGCCCGCATCACGCTCGACACGGGCGTCGAGGTGACACCGCTCATGAAGCAGCTTCGAGCGTGCACCGACGCCATCAATGCCCCGTTCGTTCGGAGCTCGTTCGTCGGGAACGCCGGAATTCTTTGCTACACCCCAGGCGTGACCGTGGCGGTGAAAGCTGAGACGCACAACCACCCGTCCGCAATCGAACCCTTCGGCGGTTCGAATACCGGTGTCGGTGGCGTGATTCGAGATGTGATGGGTGCTGCCCACCATCCCATCGCCATCACCGACATCCTCTGCTTCGGCCCCACGGACTTCCCGGCCGATCGGCTGCCCGACGGGGTGCTGCACCCTCGCCTGATCGAAAGCGGCGTGATCGCCGGCATCGCCGATTACGGCAACAAGATCGGCCTGCCCACGGTCGCCGGCGCCGTGCTCTACGACCCCGGCTACCTGGCCAACCCGCTCGTGTATGCGGGTTGTATCGGTGTCGCCGCCGAAGGCGAGTGGCACCTCTCCGGTCCCCACCCCGGCGACTTCGTCGTCGTGATGGGAGGGCGCACCGGCCGCGATGGTCTCCGCGGCGCCACCTTCAGCAGCGCCACCATGGATGCCACCACTGGCGACGTCGCCGGCGCAAGTGTGCAGATCGGTGACCCGATCACGGAGAAGCTGCTCATCGATGTGATGCACGACTGCATTGGCCTCTACACGGCCGTTACCGATTGCGGCGCGGGTGGGCTGTCCAGCGCGGTCGGCGAAATGGCCGAGGGCGTTGGCGCTGTTGTCGACGTCTCGCTGGCTCCGCTGAAGTACCCCGGGCTGCAGCCTTGGGAAATCTGGCTCAGCGAGGCGCAGGAGCGAATGGTATTCGCCGTCGACCCCGCGCAGTGGGCCGCCCTGCTGGACGTGTGCGCACGCCATGGCGTGGAAGCGGTGTCGCTGGGCACCTTCACCGGCGATGGCGTGTTGCGGGTGCGCTCCGGCGAGCTGACGGTGCTGGAGATGGACACTCACTTCCTGCATGACGGCCGCCCCCAGCGGACGATGACGGCGGTACTGCCGACACCCCAGCGCGACGCTGTCACGGCGCCGACGTGCACCAACCCGGCAGGCGTACTGCTGCAGTTGTTGGCGCACCCGAACATCGCCTCCAAGGAACACATCATCCGTCGATATGACCACGAGATCCGCGGCGCCACCGTCGTGCGCCCCCTCGTCGGCGAAAGCCACGATGGGCACGCTGACGGTGTCGTATTGGCCGAGCCCGCTGACAGCCACGGGCTGGCCATCGGCATCGGCGTCAACCCGTGGTATGGCATCACCGATCCCGAGCACATGGCACACGCGGTGGTTGACGAAGCCATTCGCAACGTTGTTGCGGTCGGGGCCGACCCAAGCTCAGTGGCGTTGCTCGACAACTTCAGTTGGGGCGACCCTCGTCGGCCCTCCACACTCGGGGAACTCGTCGCCGCCGTCGACGGCTGCTGTGCGGCGGCAACGGCACATCGAGCACCCTTCGTCAGCGGTAAGGATTCGTTGAACAACGAGTACCTCGGCAGCGACGGTGCTCGCCACGCTGTGCCGCCAACGCTGGTGATCACGGCCATTGCGCACCATCCCAACCCAGACTGCGCAGTGACGCCAGACCTCAAGCAGGTTGGCAATGTGCTGATCTTGCTCGGCAACACAACGAGCGAATTCGGCGGAAGCCACTTCACGATGATCACCGGTGATGGCGGCGACAGCCCGGTGCCCGCCCCGGACACCGGCTCGCCCGCCCGCTATCGAGCGTTACACCAGATCCTGCGAACGGGTCGCGTGCGCAGCTGCCACGACCTCAGCGAGGGCGGCCTGGCCGTCACGCTCGCGGAGATGTGCATCGGCGGCCGCCTCGGCGCCTCCGTCGACACCCTGCCCCATACTGACCTCATCACGTCATTGTTCAGCGAATCCACTGGGCGATTCGTGTGCGAAGTGAGCCCGGGCGACGTCGCATGGTT
>JANOYI010000495.1:0-3353 GCA_031428795.1 Ilumatobacteraceae bacterium
AACTGCTGGAGATTCTGCGCTGTTGGCTCGACGGCGAAGATGAGGGTGTTGCTGGTTCGTTCCGTCGTTTCGTCGGCGACGCCAGTTATGACACCGGTGAGCTGCGAGCTGATTTGTCCCGGTTCGCGTTCTTGCTTGGCAGCGGCGACGGCGAACTGCTGCCCGGTGGGGGCGGGCGGTGAACGGCCGTCCGGCCGTGGAGGCGAGGGCGGGGCGAGGTGCGCAGGCGATGGTGTTGCGGGTGGTCCGCACCGGTGATGGGCATCGCTTGGACGGCGACGATCCGGTCAGTGTGATGGCCAACCGGTATCTCGCTCATCTCGGCTCGCGAGGGTTCTCACCGGCAACGGTGCGGGCCTACGCGTTCGACGTGTTGAACTTCCACCGGTTCCTGGCCGAGCGCGGCCTGATGCTCAGCGAAATCGTGCCAACCGATTTGTTCGATTACTTGGATTGGCAGGCCAAGTCGAAGCGGGACCCGGGCGCGAAGGTGGTGCGTTTGGCTGGGCAGCGAGGTGCAGCGCCGGCGACGATGAATCGACGGATCGCTGCGGTGCGCGGCTTGTTCGAGTACGCGGTGATCGTCGGTGAGCGTGCCGACAATCCGGTGCCGGCGGCGCGGCGTTCGACCGGGTTGCGGCCCAAGGCACGGGGCCTGCTTGGTCACATCGGTCCCCGGCGGGCGTCGACGGGTGGTCGGCTGGTGCGTCAGCCGCGTCGACTGCCCGAGAGCTTGGAGCCCGACGAGGTGTCCGTGTTCATCGCTGATCTCGACACGCACCGCGATCGGGCGATGGCGTTGGCGATGCTGCTCGGCGGTCTGCGGGCTGCCGAGGTCCGCTCGTTGCGGCTGGCTGATGTCGATCGGGGGATGCGCCGGGTGCGGGTCGTCGGCAAGGGCAACAAGGAACGCACGGTGCCGATCGACCGGGCGTTCTTCACCGAACTCGGCAACTATCTGCGTGTCGAGCGGCCACCGGGATGCGCGACAGCGGAGTGCTTCGTGGTGCTGCGCGGACCTAGCCGGGGGCAGCCGTTAACTGAAGCGGGAATGCGACGCATCTTCCGCACCCATCGGGTCACCTCCGGCTCGGTCCGGGTCCGCCCGCATCGTCTGCGGCACACCTACGGGACCGAACTAGCGACCGTCGGAATCGACTTATTGGTGCTGCGCGAATTGATGGGCCATGCGTCACCCGAGACAACAGCGGCCTACGTGCACCTGTCACCCGAGACGTTGGCCGCCGAGTTCGCCAAGGCCCGGGCGGCGAGCAGATGAACGCCCCCGCCCATGTCACCCTGCACGCTGCAGGCGCGCCCGACGTCGTGGTCGACTACGCCCGTTTCGTTGCTCGCTTGCCGATCGGACCCGATGCCAAACGTCATCGTCGCAACGCCGCCGGAGAACTGCTCGCCGCCCACCCCGACTTGGCGGTGTGGATGCAACGTTCGACGGCTGCCCGTCTGACCGATCTGCGTCGCACGGGCGCATGGTCGTTCGTGACGTGGTGCTTCCTCGAAGGTGTAGTCGCTGCCGACTTGGACCTGCTCCTCGCCAAGACTCCCGGCGATCTCTACGTCGAGTGGGGCCGACGCCACCCCGCTGACGTAGAACGAGTCATCGAGGTTGCCCACCGCTTCGGCTGGAGCGACAACTGGACCCGCGACGTGAGCCGCGGCGGGCTCGCGATCATGTGCATGTGGGCCGGCAAGGATCTCGACGAGCTGACCGACACCGACTTCGACGCGTTCAGCGTCGCGGTTGACACGGCGCCCTCCGCGGGTCGGGACGCACGCTCGCATAACCACGCCCGCGCTTTCAGTCTCCATCAGGCCTGTTACGAGCTGCGGATCTGTGCCCGCACACCACGCAAGAACCGCCCACCGGCAGCGACGCTCGCCCAAACGCTTGAGGCGTTGCCGCAAACCGAGATCCGCCGGGTCGCGCTGCGTTATCTGGAAGTCGTCACCACCACGCTGCAGCAATCGACGGTGGCGTTACGCGCCGACAGCTTGATCGTGTTCGGCGAATATTTGGCTGCTCATCATCCGGCGGTGCGCCGGCTCGAGCAACTGGAACGAACCCACATCGACGGGTTCTTGGTGTGGAACCACCGACGTCCATGGCGCGGCTGGCTCGCCCGCGACAAACCCGTGTCCCAATCGGTGTCGAAACGGGCGGTTGTCGACCTGCGCGTCTTCTTCGAGGACCTCGCCGTGTGGGGATGGACCGAACGCCCGACCCGACCGTTGCTGTTCGCCAGCGATGTCCCCCGTCTCGATCGACCGTTGCCCAGAGCGCTTCCTCCCGACGCCGACCGGGACTTGATGGCAGCGGTGAACGCCCTCGTTGACCCGTTCGCCCGTCACGGCTTGACGATCCTGCGAGGCACCGGCATGCGCCTCGGCGAACTGCTCGATCTCGAACTCGACTGCCTCTGGGACTTCGGTTCCCGCGGCACCTGGGTCAAAGTCCCGCTCGGCAAACTCGGCACAGAACGAACCGTTCCTCTCGACGAGCCAACACTGGCCGCGTTCGACGCGTGGATGGCCCAGCGCGGCACCCAACGAGCGCTCACCCATCCGCGCCACAGCCAACCAGCGGACTTCTTGTTCGTCGAGCGAGGGCGACGCCTCTCCGCGTTTCGGCTTCGTCGCGGCCTCGACGACGCGGCCGCCGCCGCCGGCCTGCGCGGACGAGACAACGCTGCGCTGCACGTCACCCCTCATCAACTCAGGCACACCTACGGCACCACCCTCGTCAACGCCGGCATGTCGCTCCAAGCGCTGATGGCCCTGATGGGCCACGTCTCGGCCGAAATGACGTTGCGCTACGCCACGCTCGCGTCGCCAACAGTGCGAGCCGCCTACGACACAGCGATGACCAAGGTCCGCGCCCGCCAATCGCTCTTCGTCCGCCCCGCCGGCCGAGGCGCAGCACCCGACCGGGTGGAATGGTTGCGGTCCGAGATACTCAAGACCCGCGTCGCTCACGGCTACTGCTCACGAGACCTCATCGCAGAGGCCTGCCCCTACGCCAACATCTGCGAGCAATGCGACAACTACGTCGCCGCCCCCGAGTTCCAACCAGCGCTCGAAGCACAACTCGCCGATGTCATCCTGCTCCGCAACGACGCCAACGAACGCGAATGGGAATCCGAGACCGCACGCCACAACCGCGTGATCGAAAGCATCGAAGGCCACCTCCGCCGACTGAAGAATCAGACCTGAAACCGAACTCTTCCTTGACCCGGACCCCCAGGGCCGGTTAATCGAGTCGTTCTTCTCGATCCTGACCCGCAAAGTCCTCCGCCGCGGCGAATTCGACTCGCGCACCGAACTCGTCCAGCGGA
>JANOYI010000496.1:0-3644 GCA_031428795.1 Ilumatobacteraceae bacterium
CGAGGAAGTTAGACGAGGTACTGCGAGAGACCGCGCTTGACGTACTGACCGTGACCTTTGCGGCCCTTGAATGTGTCGTTCTCCATGACCACCGTGCCACGAGACAGGACGGTGTCGACCTTTCCATCAATCACCCACCCCACCCAAGCACTGTGGTCCATATTCATGTGATGTTTGTCGTTGATGCCGATCTTGGTCTTCGTGTTGGGGTCCCAGACGACGACGTCGGCGTCGGCGCCTGGGGCGATGACACCCTTCTTCGGATACATGCCAAACATGCGCGCGGGTGTCGTGCAACAGGTTTCGACACAGCGCTCCAAGCTGATCTCGCCGTTGACGACGCCTTGGTAGAGCAGCTCCATGCGGTGCTCTACGCCACCAATGCCGTTGGGAATCGCCGAGAAGTTACCCAACCCGAGTTCCTTCTGGTCCTTCATGCAGAACGGGCAGTGGTCGGTGCTGACGATGGCCAACTCGTTCATCCGCAGCCCCTTCCACAGGTCGCCCTGGTGGCCGTGCCCCATCTGCCCGATGTAGTGCGGGTCGTGGTCTTTGCTGCGAACGGGGGTGCTGCAGACCCACTTGGCGCCCTCGAAGCCAGGCTGGCCGAGGGTCTCCTCGAGCGTGAGGTACAGGTACTGCGGGCACGTCTCGGCAAAGACGTTGCGCCCGTTGTGACGAGCAGCGGCGACCTCGTTGAGGGCGTCGCCAGCGCTCATGTGCACGATGTACAGCGCCACGTTGCCCGCCACCTGGCTGAGCACAATGGCACGGTGTGTGGCTTCGGCTTCGAGCGGCGACGGGCGGGTGTAGCTGTGGTACCGCGGGTCGGTCTCGTTGCGGGCCAACGCCTGTTGCACCAGCACGTCGATAGCAATGCCGTTTTCGGCGTGCATCATGATCATTGCGCCGCACTCGGCAGCGGTCTGCATGGCCCGCAGAATCTGACCGTCGTCGCTGTAGAACACGCCGGGGTACGCCATGAACAGCTTGAAGCTGCTGATGCCTTCGTGCTCGACGAGGTACTTCATGTCCTTCAGCGACTGGTCGTCGACGCCGCCGATGATCTGGTGGAACGAGTAGTCGATGCTGCAGTTGCCGTCGGCCTTGCGGTGCCACTCGGCCAGGCCTTCGTGCACGTTCTCGCCATAGCGCTGCACGGCCATGTCGATGATGGTGGTTGTGCCACCCCATGCAGCCGCGTTGCTGCCGGTCTCGAAGGTGTCGCTGGCGAAGGTGCCGCCGAACGGCAGTTCCATGTGGGTGTGCACGTCGATTCCACCGGGGATGACGTACTTGCCAGCGGCATCGATGACGGTGTCGATGCCTTCCTCGGTGAAGTAGCCGGGCGCGCCGAGCGCTCGGATTGTCTCGCCGTCGATCAGCACGTCGTGGGCGATGACGCCCGAGGAGCTGACGACCTTGCCGTTCTTGATGAGTGTGGTGGCCATTGGTGGTTCCCCTTATCGGTCGAACAGGTCGTCGTACGCGTCCGGCCGACGGTCGCGGTAGAACGCCCAACGATCGCGGACTTGCTTGATCTTGTCCATATCAAGGTCGCGGACGATCAGCTCGGGCTTGTGCGCGTCGCCGACGTCGCCGACGAACTGGCCTTCGGGGTCGACGAAGTAGCTCTGCCCGTAGAAGTCGTTCTCACCCAGCGGTTCGATACCGACGCGGTTGATGGCACCGACGTAGTACATGTTGGCGACCGCTGATGCAGGCTGCTCGAGCTTCCACAGGTACTGCGACAGGCCGCGGCTAGTGGCTGACGGGTTGAACACGATCTCCGCACCGTTGAGGCCCAGCGCACGCCAGCCCTCGGGGAAGTGGCGGTCGTAGCAGATGTACACGCCGACCTTGCCGACGGCGGTGTCGAAGATCGGGTACCCACCGTCGCCAGGTGCGAAGTAGAACTTCTCCCAGAAGCCCTTGGTCTGGGGAATGTGCTGTTTGCGGTACTTGCCCAGGTACTTGCCATCGGCATCGATGACCGCAGCGGTGTTGTAGTACAACCCGGGGCGAACGACCTCATACATGGGGAGCACCAGCACCATCCCGGTCTCCTTCGCCAGGCTTTGGAAGCGCTGCGTGGTGGGCCCGTCGGGGATTTGCTCGGTGTAGTCGTAGTACTCGGTGTCTTGCACCTGACAGAAGTAGGGCCCGTAGAACAGCTCTTGGAAGCACATCACACGCGCGCCCTGACCGGCGGCCTCGTGGACAGCTTGCTCGTGCTTGTCGAGCATTGCGTCCTTGGTTCCGGGCCAATCCGTCTGCAGGAGTGCTGCTCTTACGATGTTCGCCATGTAGCCGACTCTAATGTGACACCTCATCCCGCACAATAGATGTATTGTTACCGGACAATGAACGACCCGTTCGACGCTTCCAGCCACGACCACCCGGCCAAAGTGCTCAGCAGAGTCATCGCGGCCCGGGTTACCGACCGCAGTGCGCGTGGCATTGCGGCGGCTGTCGGGCGCATGATCTCGGCCGCCGATCTCACCATTGGTAGTCGCCTGCCGACCGTGCGCGAGCTGTCCAAAGAGCTCGGCGTGTCGCCCACCACCGTCAGCGAAGCGTGGCAATCGTTGGCCGCAGTCGGAGCGATTGACGCCCGCGGCCGGCAAGGCACATTCGTCCGCCAGCCCACCGGCCCGTCCACTCCGCGCCGATACCGGCGTGTCACCGACGGCCCGGGCCACTTCGCGCTCGACCTCAGCAGCGGTACGCCAGACCCAGCGCTGCTCCCCGACCTGCGCCCTGTCATCGCCCGTGTCAGCCGGCAATCGCTGACCAGTAGCTACCTCGACCATCCAGTGCTACCCGAGTTGGCCGAGCGAGTTCGCTCCGACTGGCCATTTCCTCCCGAGGAGCTCACTGTGGTCGACGGCGCGATGGACGCGCTCGATCGAGTGGCCAGCGTGATCGTGCGGTTGGGCGACCGGGTGGTCGTGGAGAACCCGACCTTCCCACCGCTGCTCGACCTGCTCGACCTGTTGGGCGCCGAGGTCATCGGCGTCGACATGGATGGCGAAGGCATGTTGCCGGAAGGCCTCGCCGGCGCACTTGCGCTGGGAGCGACGACAGTGTTCCTGCAGCCACGAGCGCACAACCCGACTGGCATCACTCTTACCGAGCGACGCGGCCAGCAATTGGCTGCCGCGCTTGCCGACAGCGACGCGATCGTGGTGGAAGACGACCACTCGGGCGACATTGCCAGCGGCACGTTGGTGAGCCTTGGCACGTGGCTGCCGCAGCGAACGGTTCATATTCGCAGCTACTCGAAAAGCCACGGCCCGGACCTACGTCTGGCCGCTGTTGGCGGTGCGGGAAACGTTGTCAGCGCTGTTGCAAACCGGCGGCTGCTCGGGCCCGGCTGGAGCAGCCGCATCCTGCAGGCCGTATTGCTGGAGATGCTGGACCACCAACCGACCATCGACGCAGTCGGCGCGGCTCGCGCAGAGTACGCGGCCCGTCGCAACGCAGTGATCGACGTGCTTGCGGCTTCCGGGGTCGGGTACACGGGCACCGACGGCATCAACCTGTGGATGCAGGTCGCCGACGAGCGCTCGGCACTGCTCACGTTGGCGGCGCAGGGCATCGGCGCCGCACCAGGTGAACCGTTCATGGTGCGCGACGGAGCA
>JANOYI010000497.1:0-3294 GCA_031428795.1 Ilumatobacteraceae bacterium
CCAAGCAACACGCCCAATTGAACGGACCGAGCGAGAAAGTCGCGACGGGACTGGCTCATATGGTTTCCCCCAGAGTTGATTGACTCATGAGTCAGAATAGCAAACATACGCGACGTGCTCGGTTGAGTGTCGCGTGTAGCTGGAGGGTTACATGAGTTCGAACGTCCGACAGATCGATGAACCCACCGGCATTGCGCACGCGCGCACGCTGCCGGCCGAGTGGTACTCATCGGTTGAGCGTCACGAATCCGAGTTGGCATCGATTTGGCGCAACGAGTGGATCTGCGTCGGCGACCTGGCCGATATGCCAGCGCCTGGCGCATGGAAGGCACTGCTCGTCGGTGAGCTGCCGGTGCTGTTGATCCGCGACCGCGACGGTGTGCTGCGCGGCTTCCTGAACGTGTGTCGTCACCGTGCGGCGCCGCTGTGCGACATCGGTGCTTCGGGCAGCGGTTCAGCGCTCAGCTGCCCGTACCACGCATGGCTGTATCGGCTGGATGGGTCGTTGGCGCGTGCCCAGGGTGTCGGCACGCCGGATGGCTTCGACGTTGCCGACTACTCCTTGAAACCCGTTCTGGTCAGCCTGTTTCGACGCTGGGTGTGGATTCACGCCGACCAGAACGCTGCAGCCCCCGACTTCGGACCGCTCGGCGCAGCGATTGATGGGTTCGCGCTGGAAGAGATGGAGTTCGTGCTGACTGAGACGGACGAGCGTGCGTTCAACTGGAAGGTGCTGCTGGAGAACTACAGCGAGAACTACCACACGCCATTCGTGCACCCCGAGATCGACACGTCACCCACGCACGACTACCCAATGGTGAGTGATGGACTGGTGTTGTACGCATGGGACCGACCGCTACGCCCCACCGACGACGCGGGTCGTGCGATGGCCTCGCTGTTGCCCGGCGAGCCTGGATGGGACGCGATTGCCTCCGTCGAAGACGATTCGCCCTATGCCGTCGGCAGCTACCTCACCATCTGGCCGAACATGATGTTGAACATCTTCCCGACTGCGGCGCTGGCGATGTGGATGGAACCGATCGGGCCCACCCGCACCATGGTGCACCGACGGATGTATGCGCGTCGGGGAGCGGACGCCGACGCGGTCGCCGCCAATGTCGCCGCGCACCGGTTGGTGCATTTGCAAGATGTGCACATCTGCGAAGCCGTCCAGCGCTCGCACAACGCCGGCCTCAGCGCCGACGGGGTACTTGCAACCGTCGAAGAACAAGGCGTTTACTGGGTGCACCAACACCTGCGGAGCCGAAGGAGTGAGTTATGAAGACGGTTCAGTTTCATCAGATGAGCGATGGCACCAGGGCCGAGTACGAGATGCTGCATGGGCTGGAGCGGCAGTACATCGCCGCGTTGCCTGATCGGATTCTTGACGGGCTCCGTGCGCTTGACGATGGGCTCGGTGGCTATCAGCTCACGCGTTTGCAGCACTCACTCCAGACGGCGACTCGCGCCGAGCGCGACGGGGCCGACATCGAGTGGATCGTCGCTGCGCTGGTCCACGACATCGGTGATGCATTGGCCCCGGAGAATCACTCGCAGATGGCGGCGTCCATCCTGCGGCCGTATGTGCGCGCGGAGGTGACGTGGGTCGTCAACATGCATGGTGTGTTCCAGCAGTACTACTACGGCCATCATCTGGGTCTGAATCGCGATGCGCGCGATGTCTACCGCGACCATCAGTGGTTCGACAGTTGCGCTTCGTTCTGTGAGCGTTGGGACCAGGCCGCGTTTGACCCGACGTACCCCACCGAGACACTGGAACACTTCGAACCGCTGTTGCGCGAGGTGTTCGGCCGAACGGCCTTCGACCCCGTCACAGGCTGCGAATAGCTACTTGCTGATGATGGTCACAGGGGTGTCGTAGGCGCCGGCGACGTCGTCGCCCAGACCGACGGCCTCGATGTCGATGCCGAACAGGTTGCGCAACCATGCGGTCACCGCATGGTTGATGATCGGGAAGGTGATGTCGACCGCAATGGCCGGCGGCACGCACCCGTCCTCCCCGAGCGAACGAAGCTGCGGGCGGGAGTTGAGGAACTCGCCCAAACCGCTGGCCTCGGCGACGCCGATGATGCCCCTGCCATTACCCAACGTGCAGAAGTCATCGAACGCGTTGTGGCCAGCGCCCTCGATACCCCAGAGCAGGCTGGGTGACGGTGCAGCGTCGAACGCGGGCTGCGCGGCCGTAGCGAATGGAGCGAAAGCATCGACCGAGCCACCGATGAAGAACGACGGCTTGCCGGGCAGCGGAGTCGGCGCGGCGGTGGTCGTTGTGGCTCCGGCCTCGGTATCGGAGCTACCGCGGAACACGCCCGAGGCCATGGAGACGTAGCCGTCAATGCGTGGGTCGCTCGCCGCTGCGAGAACGGTGCCGCCCCCGGCGGAGTGGCCGACGGCGGCGACACGCTCGGCATCAACGTGACCGTTGAACCGACTCGCAGCGTCGGCGCCCTCGGCGGTGATCAGTTCCAGTCCCTGCAGCAGATCATCGACGGAATCGCCTCGGTCGCCCGAGGCAGTGCCGGACACCACGTTCTCCAATGACCGTGATGGGTGGTCCACCGACACAACGATCATGCCCCAGCTGGCGAGGTTGGAGGTGAGGAAGGAACTCTCCACGCGCATGGCGGCGAAGCCGTGGCTGAACATCACGAGGGGGAAGGCGCCATCGGCAACATCGGCGTCGCGGCCGGCCGGGTAGCTGAAGGTGGACGGTACGTCGCCGGTGAGCACGGCGCGAATGCCTTCGCCGACGAAGTCGCGCACGTCGTACGTCTCGGTGCCGGTGGTGCCTTTGACGGCCGGGTACCAAATCTCCACCTTCGGCCCCTTGGCCAGCTGCAACGTGGTGACGCCCACGGGGTAGTCGCCGTACTCACCGTAGGCCAATGCCTGCGCTGCCAAGTCGACGGTCGTCGTCGTTGCCGCCTCGGACGTCGTCGGCGCCTCGGTAGCGGGCGTCGTGTCAGCAGTTGTCGGATCGGGCGATGAGACAGTGGCGGGCTCGGTGGCAACGGTCGACGAGGAATTGTCGCTGCACGCAGCAAGCAGGAGAAGGGCGGCGACCGGAACAGCGAGGCGTCGTGAGAGCATTCGGCGAGCCTGCCACGGTGGGCGGCGCCATGCGATGTCGGAACCCACCTGCATGATGGGCGGTTCAGCCGCTATCGTGCAGACGCCGTGATCCGGGCAACCGGGGATCGCATGGCGACGTGGCCGAGTGGCTGAGGCAACGGCCTGCAAAGCCGTCCACATGGGTTCAATTCCCATCGTCGC
>JANOYI010000498.1:0-9874 GCA_031428795.1 Ilumatobacteraceae bacterium
CATCGCCGACGCAGTCACCCCGATCGAATGGCCGCTCCTCGATGAGGGCCTGTTGGGTGCACCGGTTCCGCGTCCGCCGAAGGGTTACGGCGTTGGCCTGAACTACAAGCAGCACGCAATCGAGAGCGGTCGCGATATGCCAACCGAACCGCACCTGTTCGGTAAGTCCGAGAACTGCGTCGCCGGTCCGTTTGACGAGGTCGTGATTCCTGCCGGCCTCGTCGAGATCGACTATGAAGCCGAGCTGGTCATCGTGTTCGGCCGTACCTGCAAGTCGGCGACGCGCGAGGACGCCTGGAGTTACCTTTCAGGCGTGACGTGCGGGCAGGACATCAGCGACCGCGCCGAGCAGTTCCGCCCGCCACTGAAGCAGTTCACCATTGCAAAGTCGTACGACACGTTCGGCCCTATCGGGCCGTACCTCGTCACCACCGACGAGCTACCCAACCCCGATTCGCTGGCCCTGACAGGAACGGTCAGCGGAGAAGTGATGCAGGAAGCAAACACCGACGACCTGATCTTCGATGTCCCTGCGCTGGTCGTATGGCTCAGCCGATACATCACGTTCAAACCCGGCGACGTCGTATGGACGGGCACTCCCGGTGGCGTGGGTGAGGCCCGCGGTCGTTTCCTGCGCGACGGCGACGTGATTGAAACCCACATCGAGGGCATCGGCACCATGCGCAACCCAGTCGTCGAGCGCTGAGCGTTGACGGTGGACCGATGAAGGTCATTACCGAAGGTGATAAGAGCGTGAGCTACGGCGGCCGGTTCACCGGCACCGTCGAGCTCGAAATGTTGCACGCCACGCCGACCGACGAGGAGCCGGACACTGCACTGGTGCACTTCAAGGACGGTGCCGTCACGTTTTGGCACCTGCACCCTGGTGGGCAGCAGCTGTTCGTCGTGCACGGCGAGGCGCGCGTGGGTACCGAGGCCGACGGCGAAGTGCGGCTGGCGCCGGGCTCACTGGTGGTCTGCCCGCCGAATGAACGGCATTGGCATGGCGCCGCCCCGGGTAACGACTCCACCCTGCTTGCGGTCACGTGGGGCACAACCCAGTGGGAGACCGAGGCGCCGCTGTGACATCGAACGGCGTGACATCGAACGCTGTGACATCGAACGGCGTGAGGGCGTACGACGTCGCCATCGTCGGCATGGGGCCAACCGGTGCCACGCTGGCCAACTTGTGCGGGCTGTACGGGCTGCGCACAATTATTTACGAACGATCAATGGCGCCGTATTCGCAGCCACGCGCATGTCACCTCGACGCCGAGATAGCTCGGGTGTTCCAGCAGTGCGGGATGGAGGCCGACCTCGACGACCTGCTGACCGTGTCGGCCGGAATGGAGTACGTCGATCGCGACGGCCAGCGCCTGTTCACGTTCGAGGGTTTCGAGCGACACCCTCTGCTCGGCTGGCACGAGGATTATGTGTTCCTGCAGCCAGAACTGGAGGCTGCCCTGCGAAGACGCCTCTCCGAGCGTGTCCACGTGGAGATTCGCCAGGGAACGCCTGCACCATCGTTGGAGGAGATGCTCGAACAGGCGGCGTTCGTCGTCGCGTGCGACGGGGGCGGCAGCCAGCTGCGCGAGCAACTGGGTATTGGCCTTCGCGACCTGGGGTACGACGAGCAGTGGCTGGTCGTCGACGTGATGCTGCACCGTGAGCCGTCACCGCCGCTGCCCACGATCATTCAGCAGGTCTGCGACTCGGCTCGACTGGCAACGTTCGTGCCATCGCACGGCGCACATCGCCGTTGGGAGTTCCAACTAGCGCCCGCCGAGCAACCCGATCCGTGGCGTTTGCTCGCTCCGTGGGGTGTCACACCGGATCATGGCGACCTTGTGCGAGCAGTGCCGTATCGGTTCCACGCCCTCGTGGCTGAGCGCTGGCGTGGTGGTCCCGACGGTCGAGTGCTGCTGGCCGGTGATGCCGCGCACATGATGCCGCCGTTCATGGGCCAGGGAATGTGCAGCGGTGTGCGTGACGCCGCGAACCTGGCGTGGAAACTGGCCGCCGTGGTCACGGGCCAAGCGTCCGCGGACCTGCTCGACAGCTACGAGGGCGAGCGTGCGGACCACACCGCAGCCGTGATCGACATGTCGGTGCAGGCCGGGCAGACCCTCGCTCGGCTGGCCGCCGACCCGCACGACGTGCCCCAGCCATCCGTTCCTGACCCGCAGCGCTGGTCGCGCATTCCGGGGCTGGCGCTCGGCGGTGAGTTCCCGGTGGGTCACCTGCTCCCTCAGCCCGACCGCTTGGACGATCGTCTACCGCCCGGCTGGGTGTGGGTTGCCGGTGACGCGAACTTCCGATCACCCGACGGGTTACCCGTGGTGGTGGAGCCGCGCGCCACCTATGGCGAACTCGCAGTGCTGGTGCGTCCCGACCGATACATCGCTGCTGCGCTGAGTTGACGGTGCTTTACAGCAGCGGCACGAGGCGAATTGGTAGTTCCTTCAAACCATTGATGAAATTGCTACGCACCCGTCTTGGTTCGCCGACCAGTTCCACACGCTCGACTCGCTGAGCCAGCGCTGCCAGGAACGTACGCACCTCGAGCCGCGCCATCCATTGTCCGATGCACAGGTGTGGACCGCCGCCGCCGAAGGTGACGTGACGGTTTGGCGTGCGGGCGAGGTCGAAGCGATGCGGGGTGTCGAAAACCGCAGGATCAAAGTTGGCCGCGGTGTACCAGGTGACAACTTTGTCGCCAGCGGCGATCGGTATGCCGCCCAGTTCCGTGTCGACGGTGGCCGTGCGCCGAAAGTGCAACTGCGGGCACGTCCAACGCAACACTTCCTCAGTCGCTGTGTCGAGCAACGTCGGGTCGGCACGCAACTGAACCAACGCATCCGGGTTCTGCGCAAGCACCAGCAACCCCTGTGCGAGCGCATGGCGGGTGGTCTCGTTGCCTGCGATCAAGAGCAGCAGAAAGAACGTGCCCTGCTCGCGCTCGGTGAGCGGCTCGCCGTCGACGAAGGCGTTGGTGAGCACGCTCAGAACGTCGCCGCTTTCCACCCCGCGACGGGCAGCTGATAGTCGCTGAACGTACTCGAACACCTTCAGCGTGATGGGGCTGCGGAACGGCAGCAGCCGGTATGGGTCGGTGTCGGTACGGTCGCTGACGGCAGGGGAGTAGTCGGGGTCAGCGTTGTAGATGATCTGGTCGGCCCAGTGGAAGAGCTGCGGTGCGTCGTCGTCCGGAACGCCGAGCAAGCCGGTGAGCATGCGGATGGGTAGCTCGCGCGCGACGGCGTGAACCCCGTCGAACGAACCTTGGCGGCGACTGGCCTCCAGAGCGTCGCCCAACACTTCATCCATCAAGTGGGTGGCGTGCGCCGCGTACGTCTCGACCGCCATCTTGCTGAATGTCGGGTTCACCAACTGTCGCAACTTCGTGTGTCGCGGCGGGTCTGTCTCCAGCATCGTGCGCCGTGCGGCCAGCGCCTCCGGATCGTGCTGGAGCTCCTCGATCTCGGTACCACCTACTTCACTGGAGTACGTTCGCCAATCCTTGTGGACGGCGACGATGTGCTCGTGCGACGTCAGCGACCAGAAGCCTGCGCCGTTGTGGCCGTTCGTCTCCGTTTCGTTGATCCACGCCACGGGAGCGCTTCGCCGAAATTCGGCGTAGGCGGCCTGAGGCAGACCGCGCTCGTAGACGTCGTGACTGAGAATGTCGAGGTGGGGTAACGAATCGGGAGGCAACATCAGGCCGATGATCCGAGGTACGCCGCTGCTACCAGTGGGTTGGCGCGCACCTCTGCAGGTGTCCCCTCGGCAAGGATGCGCCCCTCGTTGAGCACCACGATGTGATCGCTGATGCGCGTGATGAAGCCGAGGTCGTGGTCGATGACCAGCACGCCTGCACCCACGCGTGCCGCGACCGAGCGAACTGACTCGACCATGGCCAGGCTCTCCTGGTCGCTCATGCCAGAGGTCGGCTCATCGAGCAGCAAGAAGTCGGGGGCCAACGCTGCAGCGCGGGCCAGTTCCAGTCGACGTTGGTTGCCGTAGTCCAGCGTGCCTGCCTGTCGGTCGGCCCAGTCGGTGAGGCCGGCGTCGTCGAGCAGTGTGTCGGCGTCCGGGCGGACCCGGTGCGGACGATGGCGAGCGGCCACCAGCGCGGTGATCGCGACGTTCTCGCGCACGCTGAGATTCTTGAACAGGCGCAGGTTTTGGAAGGTCCGCGAGAGTCCTGCGCGAGCGATGTCCACCGGCTTTGACTCGGTGAGGTCCTGCTCGCCAAGGGTGACTCGCCCACCCTGCTCGTGCACAATGCCGGTGATCACGTTGAACAGCGTGGTCTTGCCAGCACCGTTGGGGCCGATGAGGCCGATCACTTCACCCGGCCGCACCGTGAGCCCGGCGCCGTCGAGTGCGACAAAGCCGCCGAAACGCACTTCGATCTCTGCGGCAACCAAGGTGCTCGTGCCAGGTTGGGGCGTCTCGCCCGTTGGCGGTGGACGACGGTACGTGCGTCGGCGCAGCCAGCTCGCGAGGTCGCGATCGCCGAGCAGTCCACCCGGCCGCAGCAACATGACCAGCAGCATGGTGCCACCGAGGAACAGATCGGGGAACCGTTCGATGTCGAGGCGTTGCGGGTCGCCCAACTGCCGGAACAGTTCGTTGCCGGCAGTGATCAGCACGGTTCCGAGAACGGCGCCGGAAACGGAACGCATGCCGCCAACGACGAGCATCACCAAGATCAGAATCCCGGCGTCGAGCGTGAACTGCTTCGGGTTCACACTGCCCAGTGACTGTGCGCGCAATGAACCGCCGAGCGCGATCAGGCCCATGCTGACGGTCCACGCCGCCCAGCGAGAGCTGAACAAGCGGATGCCGAGGGCCGGTGCCGCCAGCTCGTCCTCGCGCGTTGCAATCGCAAAGCGTCCGATGCGGGTTTCCTGGAAGAAGTGCGCAATCACCAGCGCGACGAACGCGCTCGCCCAGAGCCATCCGTTGCCCTCGAGTCGGGGGATGCCCGACAGGCCGCCAGCGCCTCGCGTGAGCTCCTTCCAGTTCTTGACCAACTGTTCGACGACGAACAGCGCCGCCAACGTGATCATCGTGGGCGCCAGTCCGCTGGCCCGACTGACCGCAATGCCAAAGATGCCGCCAATGATCACGGTGACGAGGACGGCGAACAGTGTCGCCCCCAACGGGCCGTAGTGCACGCTCTCGAGACCGAACGGAATGTCAGGAAGCGCTTTCGCCTTGGTAGCCAAGGGGATGGCGACCACGGCCGTCGCGTAGGCCGCTATCTGGGCGAACGCCATGTGTCCAAAGCTGAGCACTCCGGTGTTGCCGATGAAGACCTGCATGCCCAGGACAAGAATGAAGTTGCTGAGCATCTCGGCAATCAGGGAGTCGCGGCTGGCGCCGCCTCCACTGGTGTAGGCCATGGCCAACGCGGCGACGATCGCCACCAGGGCGGCGCTGGCCAGTGTGCTGCGCGTGAACCGCAGGAGGCCCGCGTTGAAGG
The DNA here is from genome assembly GCA_031428795.1 of Ilumatobacteraceae bacterium. GTDB lineage: Bacteria > Actinomycetota > Acidimicrobiia > Acidimicrobiales > Ilumatobacteraceae > UBA668. The sequence goes on from JANOYI010000498.1 coordinate 5,492, forward strand.
AGACCATCACACACGCTCCGCATGCGACACCTTGAAGATGCCATCGGGCCGAACCACGAAGAAAATGGCGATCAACACGAACACGATGGCGGTGGAGAACTTGTCCCAGCCCACGGCCACCTCAGGGAGGTAGGCGCGGGTGAGCGTCTCCAACAGCCCCAGGACCAACCCGCCGACGACTGCTCCCGAGAAGCTGCCAAGCCCGCCGATCACCGCCGCGATCACGGCTTTGAGAAGCCAGTCGGCGCCCATGCTGGGTTCGGCAGCGGGGGAGCGCATGAGAATCAGAGTCGCCGCAACGCCGGCGAGGAAACCCGCAAAGGCAAACGCTCCCGAGATCACCCGGTTGGCGCGTACGCCCATGAGGCGGGCGGCGTCGAAGTCTTCCGCCGCGCCACGCACGCTGATTCCGAACAGGGTGCGCTTGAAGACCAGCGCGGTGAGCGCCAGGGTGAGCGCCGTGACCGCGATGGTGACGACGTCCATGACCTCGAAGCTGACGCTGGCAATCTTGAACTGGTTGAACACCCACTCGGGCTTGGGAAATGCTCGCTGTTTCGGCGACACAGCGATCTGCCAGAACGCGTGCGAGAGCCGTTCCAAGGCGAAGGAGGTCAGCAGCAATGTGAAGGGGCTGGAGTTGCGAACCCAGCGAAAGGCGATGAGCTCGGTGGCCATCGACGCCAGCACTGCACTGCCGATGATTGCCAGCGGCATCCACCACCAGCTACCGCCGTGGAGAAAGAAGAAATAGGACGTGTACGCGCCAACGGTGATCAGTTCGCCGTGCGCAAAGTTGACCAAGTGCATCACGCCGAAGATCAACGAAATGCCCAGCGCCAGCAGCGCATAGGTGCTGCCGACGCCGAGGCCGTCGACGATGGTCTGGATCAGCTTGGTCATGCCTCGCCGCCGATGAACGAGTCGAACAGGCTGGTGTCGCCAGCTAATTCGGGGCCGGTGCCAGTGGCGATGATTCGGCCGGTGCGCAGCAGGTAGCCGCGGTCGGCAAGGGCCAGAATGCGGGTGGCGTTCTGCTCGACGACGAGCAACGTTCGCCCTTGCTCGCGGAGGCGCTGCAGGAGATCGAAGACGACATCAATCATGGTCGGTGCCAGCCCGAGCGTGGGCTCGTCGAGTAGCAGCAATCGCGGGTTACTCATCAGGGCTCGAGCAACTGCGAGCTGCTGAGCCTCGCCACCGGAGAGGAACCCGGCCGACGTCGACCACTTGGCTCGGAGCACGGGGAACAGCTCCGCCGCCTCGTCCAATCGAACACGACGATCCGTTAGCGACGCCGTACTGCCGCCCAGCCGGAGGTTTTCCTCGACGGTGAGGTCTTTGAAGATTCGCCGATGTTCGGGTACCAGCGCCAAACCCGAGCGCACCAAGCTGGCTGGCTCGCTGCCGGTGATGTCGCGCCCGTCGAAACGTACGCTGCCCGTGGCCGGGCGTAGAAGCCCGGCCACGGTGTTGAGCAGCGTTGTCTTTCCAGCACCGTTTGGCCCAACGAGCGCCACCAACTCCCCGGCGCGCACCTCAAGTGAGGCGCCGTGCAGGGCAGTGATGGCGCCATAGCGCGTGGTGATCTTGTCGACCTCGAGCATGGGGTCAGCGGTGCCGTTCAGTTGAGCTGTCGACGTTCTCTACGTGCGCCGGTCAGCTGGGGATGTTGGCGGGGCGAAGAGCCTCGACGAAGGTGGGCTCGCCACCTTGCACTTCGAGGATGACAACGTCCTTCTCCGGTACGCCACCGGTGCCGGCGTAGGTGACCGTGCCTGTGGTGACCGGCACGTCAGCCAGGCCATCGATGGTTGAGATCAGGTCAGCAGCGTCGACCGAGCAGGCCTCGGTTGCCGCGGCAGCAAGGATCTGTACTGCGTCGGCCGCAAGAGCGCCGAAGCTGATCGTCTCGATGTTGGCGCCTGCAGCGGCGGCATCATCCAGGAACTGCTGCACACCGTTGCTGTCCTGCGGGAAGGTGTGGGCAGCGAAGACCACACCGTTGGCGACGTCACCGGCGCTCCACACCACTGTTGCGTCGAAACCGTCGACGCCGGTGACGATGACGTCACCAAGACCTGCGGCGTCGAGCTGTTCCAGCAGCACCTGCGTTTGCGGCATCACCATCGCGGTGAACAGGATGGCCGGGGGCTCGTCGAGTGCGGCGATCTCGTTGACCTGTGTGGAGAAGTCGGCGTCGGCCAGGCTGTAGGCGTAGTCGCCCAGCACGGTGCCACCGTCGGCCTCGAAGACCTCGGTGAAGTACTCCGGGTTGCCCGAGAAGTACACGTCGTCGCTGCTACTGAGCGTGACGGCGGTGGTGTGGCCTTCGGCCAGCGCCCACTCGGCGATTGCCGATGACTGCACCGGGTCGCTGAAGCTGGCGAGGAACGCACCACGCGACGGGTCGGCCAAGGCTGGGTCAGTGGATGCCATGAAGACGATGGGAGCCTTGCCGTCGATCGCGTCGAGCAGCGGTGCGCCGGTGCTGGCGAACGGGGGACCGATGATCGCATTCACACCATCGTCGAGCAGTTCTTGTCCGGCGCGCTGGGTGGCTGCCGGGTCGCCCTGGACGTCCTTGATGGTGTACTCAACCGGCAAGCCGCCGACGCCGCCGGCGTCGTTGATCATGTCAACCATGACTTGCGCAGCTTCGGAGCCAGGCTGATCGGAGAAGGCGCCAAGCTCGCCGAGGTCGGCAGCGAAGCCGATGCTGAGCGGCGATTCGAGGACGCACTCGCCACCATCCGTAGGAACCGTCGTCTCGTTGCCCGCCGTGGTTTCTTCGGGTGCCGTTGTCTCCTCGGGAGCGGTTGTCTCCTCTGGTGCCGTGCTCTCGGCCGGTGCTGCGGTGTTGGTGCTCTCGCTGTCGTCGCTGCACGCGGCCGCCACGATGCTCAAGGACATGAGCACTGCCGGAATGATTCGCTTTCTCATTGATTCCCCCTGGAATGTTCCGCCTGGTGCGGCTGTAAGTGATCGACGAGATGGTAGTGCAAAAAGTAGTTAGGAAGCGAACGATCGTCGCGCGGCTGTTGACCAATTGCTAACGTCAGCGCTCTATGGGGAACCGACGAGTACGAGTTATGTGGAGTGATCTCAACGGGCTGTCGCACGGTCGTTACGTGCCAGCGCGCCGACTCAACGAGCATGGCCATCATGCAGTGACGACGCTGTGCATGAATATCAATCGAGACATCCTCCCGGTGGAGGGGTATGCCGCCGACGTCGGCTTTCCAGATCTTTCGACGGTGCCGCTGGTGGAGACGCTGCGCACAGGTTGGGAGGTCGACACCGACGTCGTCATCGCTGACCTCGAGTTCAACGGTGACCCACTTGCCATCGGCCCGCGCAACGCGCTACGGCGAGCGGTCGAGGCGTGGAGGGCGCTGGGCTATGAGCCACTGCTGGGCTTCGAAATGGAGTTCTACGTCATGCAGGCCGACGTGGATGCGCCCGGCGGATTCGTGCCGTTGAACATCCCCTCACATCGCGTGTACGGCGTTGGCACTGGTGGCGACACCACCGGGCTGATGTTCGACTTCTTCGATGCTGCGGAGGAGATGGATCTCGATCTCGAAGGCATCATGGGCGAGTTCCACCCCGGCCAGATGGAGCTGAACATGAAGTACGGTCCTGCGCTCGACGCGGCTGACCGCGCGTTCATCTGCAAGGACATGACGCGCGAGCTGGCGACCAGAAAGAACCACGGCGTCACGTACATGGGCCGCCCGCACGCCGAGATGGTGGGCAGTGGACTGCACATCAACTTCTCGCTGGTGCCAGTAGGCGGTGGCACCAACGCATTCGACGACCCCAGCGCCGAGCACGGACTCTCGTCGCTCGCACGCCAATGTCTCGGCGGTCTGCTGGCCCACCACGAGGGGCTTGCAGTGATGTCGGCACCCACGATCAACAGCTACAAGCGACTGATGCCCGGAATCATCGCCGGCTACTGGGCCAATTGGGGTCTCGACAATCGCAGCAGCACCTACCGGATTCCGTGCGAGCGTGGCGCCGCCACCCGCATCGAGAATCGCATGCCATGCGGCAGCGCCAGCCCGTACCTGGCAGCTGCCGTCATGCTGAACGCTGCCTTGCTCGGCGTGGTCGACGGGTTGGACTGTGGTGCACCGCAATCCGGGGATGCCGACGAGGCGCCGAACACCGACCGGCACACACCGCACGACCTCGCCGAGGCTGTTGCCGCGTTCGAGGCTGACGCATTGCTGTGCGAGGCAATGGGCCACGACCTGAGCCGCACATACCTGGCCCTACGGAAGGACGAGGTTGCTCGTTGGGAAGCCAGCGGCAACGAATTCTCCGTCGAGAACGTCACCGACTGGGAACTGACCCAGTATCTCCCGTTCTACTGAG
>JANOYI010000499.1:0-4362 GCA_031428795.1 Ilumatobacteraceae bacterium
GTCGCCGGCCCAGCCAAAGTGAACGACGCGGTCTCGGTGGCGGACTGCGTGCAGTACTCGGTGGCCGCATATCCGAGGCGCACATGCTCCATTGCGTACTCGGCCGGCAGGGTCACCGTGCTTGTCCCGCTCAGATCTCTGACGGTCAGATCACCGTCGTCGTTGATCGCGATGACAGTCCACAGTTCGCGGTTGCGGACGATGTCACCGCTGGTGGTGTGCAGGTGGCGCTCGTTGCGGCGGGTCGCGACGATGTCCCCCACCGCTACCGGACCATCTGCGACCGACGCGAACCTGGTGGTGTCGGTGTCCCCGAAACGCGCCCGCAGTTGGCGGATCGTGCGATTGATCTCATCGACATGGTCGTTGGTCGCTGCCGTGATCGCAACCGTCTCACCCGCGGCGCGTCTTTGCATCCACTCCTGCGCGATCGCGTCGAGGTGCTCGTCGAACGTCCCGGGGATGACCCGCCCATGGGACTCGTAGGTGCCGAGCGCGCGCAGGTCGCCGTGGCGCAGGCGCAACGACGCGGCGGCTTCCCAATCGTGGGCGAACCGGTGGATCCGCTCCAACTCGATGACGCGACCGGTGGCGCAGATCTCGCCGAACAGGCCACCACGACCCACGGCTTGCAACTGGCGGTGATCACCAACCAACACCAAACGCCACTGCTCACGCGTCGCAAGTCGGGTGAGCCGGTGCAAGTCCGGTGTCGACAACATGCCGGCCTCGTCCACGATCACTGTCGTACCCGACGGCAGCCGCCACTGCGGGTCCGGCCCGTCGGGTCGGGCCCATTCATGGAGCAGCTTGGCAACCGTGTCGGTATGCGTGCCGGTCTCGCGGCCCAACACCTTGGAAGCCTTCGCCGTGGGAGCGAGGCCAAACACCGGCCGACCGTGGCGTTGTAAATCGTTCACCGCCGCGTGGAGTGTGGTGGTCTTACCAGTGCCCGCCGGGCCGACAATCACCACCACCCGATCCTCGCCCGCGACCGCAGTGGCTGCGGCATACTGGAGCACATCGAGCGCTCCACGGTTGACCGTGGTTGACGGTGACGGGTCGTCGAGCTGTGCGTCCAACACCCACGTCAGGATCGCTTCCTCTTGAGCGAGGATCTGGCGGCTGGTCACTTGGGGTGCGACGGGTTCGATCCACACTGACCGGCCATCGGACCGTCGCCTCGTGCCATCGCCATCAGGGTCGAGAACCACACACTCGCCCAGCACACGATCGACGGCCCGGTCAACCAGTCGCGCCCACCGCTCACCCGACATCGCGGGTTGCGGGCGCAGCCGATCAGTGACCGCACGCACGATGTCCATGCGATGCCACGCCGACCGTTGAGCTGACAGGTCCTCGATCACCTCCCCGACGGTCTCCTTCACCGGCGGCACCACCAACCGTGCAGCTTCGGCGATCGACCGGCCCAACGACTCGGCAGTAATCCCTACACCAGCAGCCTCGCGGCGCCACCGCGCTGGCAGATCAGCGACACCCTGGGCGGCCTTTCGCAGACGAGTATCGGCGGCCGCCTCACGCTCGAGGGCGGCGTGCTCGAACCTTGTCGGGTGGCGGCCCTCACGTTGGCGGAACTCGGTCACCTTCACCTGCAACTCGCCACGCACCTGCACCGCCCGTTTGGAGAACTGATCCAACAGTTCCGTGGGGACACCGGCGATCTCCGCTTGACCATTCACGATCTCGGTGAACGCGACGCCGTAGCGGTGAGTGAGCTCAGCACGCAGCACCGACTGATACAGACCACCAACAGCGCGCTGGTGCTGCTTCAAGACGCGAGCGTCCAACGCCAGCCAGCGACCGTCATCGATCTGCACCTTCGACGAGATCACCAGATGCGTATGCAACTGCGGATCATCCAACCGGCTGGTCGTCTGCCGGAAGGCGGCCACGATCAGACCCTGACTGTCGGGATGTATACGCCCGCCGTTCGAGCGGATGCGAGTCGTCGACCCGTACCGTTCCAGGTAGTCGACCACCGCCGCGACGGCGACGTCGTGACACTCTGCCAAACCCTCATCGCCGGTGAGCGCCCACCACACCGACAACGACTTCGGCGCCGACACCGTCGCATCAAACCCCGCCACCGCCCGAATCACCGCTCCGTTCGCAGTCGTCCGATCCACCAGGGGGTTACCGAGCGTCACCCCGGTGAGCGGATCACAACCAGTCAGCAACCGCTCGAGCGCGTCGGTGGACACCTCACCCGACACACCAAGACCGGCAGCCTGCGCACCAGACCACACACCAGGCTGCTCACCAGGCGCCTGCGTCAAATACTTCGTGTAGTACCTCGCCGTCGCAGAAGCCGACCCGGCGTACAGGGTCGTCACCCGCAACACGACAACACCCCGCAGCCCGCGGGCACCTGTCTGTCAATCATCAATGCGGTGGATCCGGGAACGGTCATCGCGATCGCCTCAGGACTCGATCGCGAACGAGAGCTGCGAGAGATCGAGAGCGTCGACGCGAGCGCGCTTCCGCGGCGCGGTCGGCGCTGGGGAGGTGAGGCTGACGCCATCGGGCACAGCGACGACGTAGCTGCCGGACTCGAAAGTGCCGACATCGGTCCGCCGTTGGGAAACCGTGACCAAGCCCGAACCGCGCAGTTGGCGGATCGCCCTCGCGACCGTGTCCTTCGAGAGTCCCAGTGACGCACCGAGCCCCCGCACCGACTCGCATGCGATGCACTCGCCGTCGGACGTGGTCGAGCGCAGCAGCAACTCTTCCAGCACCATCCACGCCGTCGGAGCGAGCGCGCGTCGCACCACGCTCGCGCCCGTCGTGAGCACGACGGTGTGGCCAGCCGGCTCAGCGGACAACGGGTGCCTCCAGAGACGGCACCGAGGCGTCACAAAGCCTGACGACCCGCCCGGTGGTGGCCAACTCGATGAGCGCCCAGCGCGGCACACGGAAGCAACCCGGCCCCAGCAAGATGACGGGCAGTCCCGTCGTTCCGCCGGACTTCAGATAGTCGTGGGCCAACTCGTAGGCACGAGACCGGCCGACTCGCAACAGGCGCGCAGCTTCGTCGACCATGAGGAGCAGCGGTTCCTCTGCCTCAGTGCGAAGGTCCTGGGAGTACATGGACTCTTCTGATTACACCGATGTGATTCGATCGACAAGGGCCCAATTTCAAGGCCTCACCGGCGTCTGGAACTCAGTGGTACAGGGCGGTACAGGGCAGCACGGGACGGTACGTAACGGTCAGTTGACTGTGACGAAGTTCACAACCAAGGTTGCTGTCCTAGATTCGGGGACACGGGCGTTGATCGGTCGCGTCGCCGGTGTCAAGGGACGAGTGTGAAGGCGGGGCAGTGGGTGGGCTTGACGGCCGAGAAGTGGCGTCGATCGAGCGTGGCGATCCGCGTGATGCCGAGACGTTCCGCGATCGCGATCAGGCTGGCGTCGGTGCCGCCAACCGGGAAGTCTGCATAGTGCTCGATGAGCTCGGCGATGCGTGTGTAGTCGCTGGGGGTCAGCACCTCGACAAGCACATCGCCCGCTGCGATCGACTGGTAGAAGCGGGCCTCAGCCCCCGAGCCGAGTTGCCGCTCGATCATGTAGCCGGTCTCGGCGACCACCAATGCGGTGGTGATCAACGTGTCACTGGTGGTCTCGACCAGATCAACACAGGCGGTATGCGCGCGATCAGTGTTGTCAGCGGCAGCAAGCAGTACTCCTGTGTCGATGATCAACACGTTCAGGAACGCCCGAAGCCTTCATCAAGCATCTCGTCGATGTCAGCACTGTCGCGCCCCGACGTCGACGACCCGAGACCAACGAAACCGAGCTTGCGTCGCGCCGGCGGCAACTTGTCGGCGAGTTCGTCCAGTAGCGCGTCGACCGTGATCCCACGACGACCGGCTTCGGCGGCGAGCCGAGAAGCGAGTTCCTCAACCGTGATCGACATGACCTGAGCCTATGCGTTCCTAGGGTGCGGTTGCTGCTCGAGGTGACGATCGGTCACCCAGTTGCCGCCTGGTCCCTTTCGGTGGCCAGTCGTTGGCCGGTGGCGACGACACGCTCACGGAATCCCTCGGGCAGCTCGTCGAGATCCATGACGATGTGTTCAGCGAGGACTGCGGCGCGTTCGTTCGGTGACATCGCGTCGAGTTGTTCGGCGGTGACGAGGCGTCGATTCGAACTCACGATGGCGAGCGTAGCGCGCGCCTGCAAGGTGCGGTGAGGTTCACTCGTACCTGACGTTCGCCAGTTCCGTTCGGTGCCTTCTTGTGTTGGCGTGTGATGCCCAGAACCGCCTGATGCCGTATCGTGCTGTGCACCTGGTGTGCACCTGCGAACGACGAAGGCCCCGCTGAGCGGGGCCTTCATGTGGTC
>JANOYI010000500.1:0-2932 GCA_031428795.1 Ilumatobacteraceae bacterium
CCGAGCTCGCTTGCAAGCGCCACCGCGACGCAGTCGGACAGTGACACCGCACAGCGCGTGCGGTGATAGTGAACCGCCCGCAAGGACGCAGCTCGGGCAGCTGTGTCCCAGCCGAGGGGCCGCACGTGCAGACCAGCGTCAACCCACAAGTCCACGGTGTCCAGCACGTCTGCAGCATCTGCGAACGCCAGCCGAGCCACCAGGTCGACGACTTCTGCGAGATTGCTGACTGAGACGCTTGCTTCGCCGAGGGAGAGAGCATCAGCCAGGATCCGTCCAGACGTCTGTCCGGCCGGTTCACCCAACAGCACTGCGGCGAGCGGATACGCGTCGAACACCAACACGACGGTTCTCCCTTTCGGCATCGTGGGCACGCGACGCGTCCCGCGCGTCAGCAGTGTCGCTGCCAACGCTTGCAAATCGACCGAACGTGGCGGCGAGCACGTCGTCGGGAATCGGCTCGAGCGTCACGTGGTCCCCGTGGTCGACCAGTCGCACTCGGTTCACGTTCCATCGCCGACGAATTTCGGCAGGCAACGAAAGTTGGCCAGCAGAAGTGATTCGCATTGTGGACATGGCTTCACAATATCAGATGACAGATACAATGACATCACGTTCGCGTCTGGCACCCGCCACCCGACAGCCAGCGGCGACACCGCTACTCAAGGTCGGGTCGGGCGCGCCTGATTGGTGTTGTCCTCGGTCGGGCTGGCGTGTCACCCAAAGACGGCATGAACTCGTCTGTAGTTCTAACGGACCAAAAGAGGGGAGCACGAGGATGGAGCAGATCGGTAGCAAAAAGGAGGTGATCGCCCTCGCGTGTGGGGTGCTGGGGGTGCTCGCCGCAATATGGGTGTATTGGTTGATCTTGCCGGGAGTGATTCTCGGCGCAGTCGCCATTGTTCTTGGTTGGCGCAGCCGCAGCAACGGGGGCAGCGAGCGCGGAAGCGTCGCAATGACGCTGGGCATCGTCGCAATCTTTCTCGTGCCCTCAGCCCTGTTCATCGCAGACGGCGCGGAAGACTGGGGTCGGGACTGTGCGTTGGATCCAACCCATGATCCAAATTGCTAACTAGCGGCGCGGCAATTCGGACAGGCTGTGGGTGTGATCGTTCGACGAGAGACTTCAGCAGATGTGGCGGCAGCACGCGCTGTTCACGTTGCCGCGTTCGCCAAACACGGTGTGAGCGATGAGCCCGTGGAGGCTCGACTACTGGATGCCCTGCGGGACTGCGACGGCTGGCTCGCAGAACTGACGATCGCTGCCGAGGCACCGGAACCGTCGTGGGGCAACCATTTCCAGGTTCGCACCCTGACGGCGTACCGCTCGGACATCAGAGGCCGCTTCCGCTACGCGACTCCATTCGACGATCTCTGAAGCGGACTTCAGCGCGGCGATTCAACCGAAACGGGCGTGGACGGCTACGGCTAGGTCTTCAGCGACCGACTGCGCGAGCTCGAGCGTCGATGCTTCTACCATCACGCGGATCAAGGGCTCGGTGCCGCTGGCTCGGATGAGGATGCGGCCGTCGCCACCCAAGGACTGCTCGGCCGCTTCGATCTCTGCTGACAGCTCGTCGGCGGCGTTGGGATGGCGGTCGCGTACCTTCACATTGAGCAGGACCTGCGGATAGCTGGTCATCACTCCGCTGGCGAGCGCGGCCAGCGAGTGGCCGCCATTGTGGACGAACTGTGCCAGCCTCAGCCCGGCAAGCAACCCGTCGCCGGTGGTGGCCAGGTCGCGATAGATGATGTGGCCGCTTTGTTCGCCGCCCACGCTGTGCCCGTGGGCATCCAACGCCTCCAACACGTAGCGGTCGCCGACGGCGGTGGTCAACACATTGATTCCCGAAGCAGCCATCGCCTTGTGGAAGCCGAGGTTGCTCATCACCGTCACCACCACGGTGTCGGCGTGGAGATTGCCTTCGTCACGCAGCTGAAGCGCCGCCAACGCGATCAGACGGTCGCCGTCGACTGGGTTTGCCAGCTCGTCGATGGCAATCACCCGGTCACCGTCACCGTCGAACGCCAGCCCCATCGACGCGCCGTGCGCCACCACCGCGGCCGCCAACGACTGCACATGCGTGGCCCCGCAGTGATCATTGATGTTGCGACCATCGGGAGAGTCGTGGATGACCACCACGTCAGCCCCGAGCGCCCGGAACACTTCCGGGGCAGCGATGCTCATCGCACCATTGGCGCAGTCAAGCACCACTCGTAGACCATCGAGCGAGGTACCCAGCGACACCATGTGGTGCACGTACTGACCGAGCGAAGCTGAGTGTGACGGCACTACTGCGCGCGGGGCGGGTGCATCGACTTCCAGCAGCGCCTCGATGGCGCGCTCGACGCTGTCGGGAAGCTTCACACCACCAGGAGCGAAGAACTTCACGCCGTTGTCCTGCCAGGGATTGTGCGAGGCAGTGATCATCGCTGCTGGAACTCCGCGCTGCGCCGACAACCACGCCAGCGCCGGCGTCGGCACCACACCTACAGATACCGGCCGCGCTCCCGCCGCCGCCAGCCCGGCAGCGACCGCTGCTTCGAGCACCGGGCCTGACTCGCGTGTGTCTCGCCCGATCAGCCACTCACCGCCGCCGAGGACCTGCGCTGCCGCGTTCGCCAGTGCGGCGACATAACCAGTGGTGAGCACTGTCAGCGCCTCGGCCCGAACCCCGTCAGTTCCGAACTTGAGACTCATCGCGCCCACCTCATGGTCGCATGAGCGTACCGAACCCAACGACGACGGACCCCAAAACGCACAAACGCCCCCGACCGGAGCCGAGGGCGTGGGTGCAAGCTGCTGGAATCAGCGCTTGGTGTACTGCTTGGCCTTGCGGGCCTTGACGAGACCGTACTTCTTGCTCTCCTTGCGACGAGGGTCGCGGGTGAGCAAGCCGGCCTTCTTCAGTGCCGGGCGGGCCTCGGGGTC
>JANOYI010000501.1:0-13052 GCA_031428795.1 Ilumatobacteraceae bacterium
CAGATCGATGTGCAGCTCAAGCGCCGAATCGACCTCATTCCTAACCTGATCGAGACGGTCAAGGCGTACGCCGCTCACGAGAAGTCGACCCTGGAAGCGGTCATCAATGCTCGCAACGCCGCCATGGCCGCGCCCGCGACGCCGCACGGCCAGGCCGAGGCCGACAACCAGATCACTGGCGCCCTGCGCCAGATGTTTGCTCTCGGCGAGTCGTACCCGGACCTGAAGGCCAACCAGAACTTCCTCTCGCTACAGGAAGAACTCAGTGCCACCGAAGGCCGCGTGGCTTATTCTCGCCAGTTCTACAACGACAGCGTGCTCAGCTACAACAACAAGCTGCAGGCATTCCCCACCGTGTTCTTCGCGCAGATGCTGAAGTTCGAAAAGCGCGAGTACTTCGAGACCGACGAGGCCGCCCGCGAGGTGCCCAAGGTCCAGTTCTGAACTCGTCATGTTCGAACTGATTCGTGCTAACAAGCGGCGCAGCATTGCGCTCATTGCCTCGTTCGTGCTGGTCCTGGTGCTGGTCGGTGCCGCAATCGGGCTCCTCATCGGCAACGGCGTCGCAAGCACTCTTGTCGCTTTGGTGTTTGCCGGCGGGATGGCTTTCTTCTCGTACTGGAAGGCCGATGCCATCGCTTTGAAGGTCAGCCGTGCGTATCCGGCCGACCCCGTGGAGTTTCAACGGCTCCACAACCTCGTGGAAGGCCTGTGCATCGCCAGTGGTTTGCCCAAGCCGAACATCTACATCGTCGACGACCCTGCGCCCAACGCCTTCGCAACCGGGCGCGACCCGAAGCATGCGGCCATCGCTGTCACCACCGGGCTGCTGGAGAAGCTGAACCGGGTCGAGCTGGAGGGTGTGCTTGCGCACGAGCTCTCACACATTCGCAACTACGACATTCTGGTCAGCACTCTTGCGGTCACGCTGGTCGGGTCGATTGCGCTGCTCACCAACGTGGGCATTCGCATGATGTGGTGGAACGGTGGGCGCGAGCGTCGCGACGGCGACCAAGGTAATGGTGGCAACGTGCTGGCGTTCGCTGGCTTTGCGCTGCTGATCTTTGCGCCGATCATCGCCAAGGCCATGCAGGCGACCATCAGCCGCAAGCGAGAAACGCTTGCCGATATCTCGGCATGTCAGCTCACGCGCTATCCACCCGGTCTCATCTCGGCTTTGGAGAAGCTGCGCGACGATGGCACCGTCACGCACGCTGCGTCAACGGCGACGGCGCACATGTGGATCGAGCAGCCGATGTCGGGTGTTGGCGACCACGGCAAGATGGGCAAGTGGAACAAGTTGTTCGACACGCATCCGCCGTTGGAAGAGCGCATCGCTCTTCTCCGCGAACTCTGATCTACCCACCCAACGTTCCGGGTAGTACAGCCACCTGGATTTGGCTGAGGTGCCGCATCCTCTACAGCGATACGCTGACCACATGAGTTCCGAGACACCCTCACGCGCAGCAGGCCCCGGCCAAGTCAAAGGCACGATGCAAGTCAAGCGTGGCCTCGCAGAAATGATGAAGGGCGGCGTCATCATGGACGTCGTCAACGCCGAGCAGGCAAAGATCGCGGAGGACGCTGGCGCATGCGCCGTCATGGCGCTCGAGCGAGTGCCCGCTGACATTCGTCGCGACGGCGGCGTGGCGCGCATGAGCGACCCGGAGATGATCGAGGGCATCAAGGCTGCGGTCACCATTCCGGTGATGGCAAAGGTGCGAATTGGCCATTTCGTGGAGGCGCAGATTCTGCAGTCTCTCGGGGTCGACTACATCGACGAGAGCGAAGTGCTCACCCCGGCCGACGAAGCTCACCACATCGACAAGTGGGCCTTCACGGTGCCGTTCGTGTGTGGCGCCACCAACCTTGGTGAGGCGTTGCGTCGCATCAGCGAAGGTGCGTGCATGATCCGCAGCAAGGGCGAGGCTGGCACCGGCAACGTCGTCGAAGCCGTTCGTCACCTGCGCAGCATCATCGGCGACATTCGCAAGATCACGCAGGCCGACAACGCCGAGCTGTTCCAGTGGGCCAAGCAGTTGCAGGCACCGCTGCCGCTCGTGCAGGAGATCGCCGAGACCGGCTGGCTGCAGGTGCCGCTGTTCTGCGCTGGTGGTATCGCGACCCCGGCCGACGCTGCCCTTGCGATGCAGTTGGGTGCTCAGGCCGTGTTCGTTGGTTCGGGCATCTTCAAGAGCGACGACCCGTCACCGCGTGCGAAGGCGATCGTCGAGGCCACTACGCACTTCCGTGACGCCGACATTCTGGCAAAGGTCAGCCGTGGCCTTGGTGCCCCGATGACCGGTATCGGGATGGACGAGATCAACAACACGACTCGTTTCGCAGAGCGCGGCTGGTAGTCAGTCGTGCCGTCAGCGGAGCCGCCAGGTGAACGTCGGCGTTCGTCAGAAGGTCGTGGGCGTCCTCGCGCTGCAAGGCGCATTCGCCGCGCATGAGGCCGCGCTGCGTGGGTTGGGCGTCGGCACCCTTCAGGTCCGCACGCCGCTAGACCTCGCTGGAGTGGACGCCTTGGTCATGCCGGGCGGGGAGAGTACGACGATGTCGCGCCTGCTGAACACGTCTCACCTGTTCGACCCTCTGCAACAGCGTTTGAGCGATCGCATGCCGGTGTTCGGTACCTGCGCAGGCATGATCCTGCTCGCCGCCAATATCCTCGACGGCCGGCCCGACCAGCACAGCTTCGGGGTCATCGACATCGACGTGCGGCGCAACGGCTACGGGCGCCAGGTGGACAGCTTCGAGACTGACATCGTGGTCGCTGGCCTGGACACCCCGTTCCACGCGGTATTCATTCGGGCACCTAAGGTGGAGTCGACCGGCGCCGCAGTGGAGGTGCTGGCCGCGCACGACGGCGTGCCGGTTCTCGCACGCCAGGGGCACGTCATGGTGGCGTCGTTCCATCCAGAGATCACACCAGACGCACGGCTGCACGACATGTTCTTGCAGCACAACGGACTCATCACCGAGCCTCGCTCGGTCAGTACGGAAAGGGGATAGTCCAATGTCGGGCCATTCCAAATGGGCAACGATCAAACACAAGAAAGGCGCGGCCGACAAGGCACGCGCCAAGGTGTTCAACAAGATCGCCCGCCAACTCGAAGTCGCTGCCCGTGAAGGCGGCGGCGACCCATCCACCAACGCCTCGCTGCGCACCGTCATCTTGAAGGCGAAGGGTGCGCAGATGACCAACGACGCCATCGACCGCGCTGTGAAGCGTGGCGCCGGTGTGTCCGACGGCGGCACCTACGAAGCGATCATGTACGAGGGCTACGCGCCCGGCGGCGTGGCGATGCTGGTCGACGTATTGACCGACAACCGCAACCGAAGCGGCGGCGATGTGCGCAACATATTCGCCAAGCTTGGCGGAGCATTGGCCGAGCCCGGCGCTGTCGGCTGGCAGTTCAGCCGTCGCGGCGTGCTGCTGGTGCAGGGTGGCGACGAGGACACGGTGATGATGGCCGCCCTCGAGGCAGGCGCCGACGATGTCACCGACGACGGTGACGGAATGTGGCGCCTCACATGTGACCCGGCGCATGTGTTCGACGTGCGCGACGCCCTGGTCGCGGGCGGCCTGAAGGTGGAATCGGCCGAGAGCACGATGGTCTCCAGCCTGACGGTTGAAGTCACCGATGCAGAAGATGCGCGCAAAATCCTGCGCATCATCGACGCGTTGGAGGACAATGACGATGTGCAAGACGTCTACAGCAATTTCGATATCAGTGAAGAGCTGATGGAACTGGTCGGCGAGTGAGCATCTCTGTCGGCGACGCCGCTCCCTCCTTCACCTTGTCCGCCACCGGTGGTGGCGAGGCATCGCTGAGTGATTTCCTCGGCAAGCCGTTGGTGCTGGTGTTCTACCCAGGCGACGACACGCCCGTGTGCACCAAGCAGCTCAACAGCTACAACGACGACCTCTCACAGTTCGAGGCGCTGAATGCGCAGGTTGTCGCCATCTCCGCGCAGAGTGTGGAGAGCCACGAGAAGTTCTCCGACAAGCACGGCTTCAAGTTTCCGTTGCTGGCCGATACGGACAAGTCGGTGGCTGCTGCGTATGGCACGCTCGGTCCCCTGGGCTTTCCGCGCCGGAGTGTTTTCATCGTCGACTCCAACGGTGTCGTGCGTTACGCACATCGCGCGATCGCCGGTCTCACGTTCCGCCCGGTGGGCGAGCTGATCGACGTACTCCTCAGCCTTCCCCGCTGAACTACAGATCCCCTCTGAGCGCTCGGGCAAGTGCCCGATCAACCGGGTCCGAGTACGTCGAGTCGTCTGCGCCTTGCGACTGTTGTCCGTCGTTTGAGCTGGCGACAGTGAAATCCCACGCAAGGAAGAGCCCATCTGTGTCGACGCCATCGTCCGCCAGTTGAGCGAACAATTCTCGAAATGCCCGTGCACGTTCCGATGGCTCCGGGGTGCCCTCCACGGCCGCCTCGAAAGCAGTAGTCGGCACGATGATCGAAGCATCGGCCGCCTTCAGGTTCCGTAGTGCAACCACGATGCGATGGCCGTTGGGCAGGGCCTCGGCCGGATGGATCACCAGCAGCTGATCGCCAGCGGTTCCTGCCACGTCGAGCTCGGCCCAATAGGAGAGTCGTGTTCCCGCGGTCGTGTCGAGTATCACGATCGGGGAGTCCTCAGCGAGCGACATGTCGATGTCGTCAACGCCCGATATTCCAGACGCTTTCAGATCGAGCCCGGGCACGACGGTCAAAATGGTGGAGCGAGCGGAGAATCCATCGGCCCGGTTGACGAGCGTGACATCGATGGAAACGCCGTCCACATTGATGGGTGTGCTCTCGGGGTGAATGTCCAGCCGCCTGCCAGTGGTCGTGTCAGCGTCGGGAACTGTGAAGGCGTCGTTGGGCCACGGCAGCAAGCAGGAGCGCTCGTCGAGCGGATCGCAGCGAAGCGAGTTGTCAAGGATTGCATCCTCTTCTGCGGTCACAGTCGGGTCGGGAGCGCTGGAGGCCGAACTGTCGCTCCCGTTGCTGTTGCACCCGGCGAAAGAGGTGGCGGCGAGTATCAGCAAGGGCATCACGGCACGGTGCATGCGCCCAATGTGTCACATGCTCGATGGTCCACGAGCGCAGGGTCCGCATCCGCTATCCTCGTACGCGTGTTCGTACGAGATGAAGCCATCGTCCTCGGAATCGACCCCGGCCTCACTCGTTGCGGCTACGCGGTGCTGCATTCTGCTGGAAACGTCGTGCGCCCCATCGCGCTCGGGGTCATTCGCACGCCGCCAACCGATCCGCTACCGCAGCGCCTGGCCGAGCTGAAGGGTGAGCTGGTGCTGCTGCTGCAGCAGTACCGACCGTTCGCTGTGGCCGTCGAGCAGGTGTTCTTTCAGACCAACGTGCGCACCGCGATGAGCGTTGGGCAGGCCAGCGGCTTGGCCCTGGCCGAAGCCGCAGCGTTCGGATGCGACGTTGTGCAGTTCACGCCCAACCAGGTGAAGGACTGTGTCGCCGGCTGGGGCGGCGCGGACAAGGCGCAGGTGCAGCGGATGGTGCAGGCCCGCCTCGGTCTGTCTGCACCGCCGAAACCCGCCGACGCTGCCGACGCTGCCGCGTTGGCTCTCTGCTACATCGCTGCCGCACCGATGCGCCGCAGCGTGGCTCGGGCGTTGGCGCGATGATCGGCTCGTTGCGTGGTTCCGTGCTGGAGCGAACCGAGGATTCGACAGCGCTCATCGAGGTCAACGGTGTTGGCTACTTCGTTTCGGTCACGCCGCGCACGTTGGCTGAACTAGAGCCGGGTGCATCCGTGTTCGTGTATGTGCACCATCACATCCGTGAAGACGCACAAACGCTCTTCGGGTTCTTGCAGCGGGATGAGCGCACCACCTTCCAGGTGCTCATCGCCACGCACGGCATCGGTCCGGCACTGGCGTTGGCCATCCTTGGCACCCACGGGCCGTCGGCACTGGTCGACATCATTGCGTCCAACGACATCAGTGCGCTCACGCTGGTGCCTGGTGTTGGCAAGAAGACTGCCGAGCGGTTGCTGGTCGAGCTGCGCAATCGACTCAGCCTGCCAATGCTCGACCCGCTTTCGGTTGGCGCAGGCGGCAAGGCGTCGGTCGTTGGTGACGTGCGAGAGGCACTTGCCGGCCTTGGCTACGGCCCCGAAGAAGTTCGTGACGCAATGCGCGAGCTGCCGGCAGATGGCGATGCCTCCAGCCTGCTGCGCGATGCACTGAAGCTGTTGGGGGCCAAGCGTGCGTGACGAGTTCCTGGAACCAGAGATGGTCAGCAGCGATGAGGAGGTCGACGAAGTCGGCTTGCGTCCGCGCAAGCTCAGCGAGTTCGTTGGCCAGCGCGAACTGAAGGAGCACCTTTCGATAGTATTGGAGGCCGCAAAGCTGCGCGGCCAACCCGCCGACCACCTGTTGTTGGCGGGGCCGCCTGGCTTGGGCAAAACGTCAATGGCCGGCATTGTCGCAGCCGAGATGGGTGTGCACATGCACATCACCTCCGGGCCCGCGCTCGAGCGGGCCGGCGACCTGGCCGCCATCCTCACCAAGCTCGAGGAAGGCGACGTGCTCTTCATCGACGAGATCCACCGCCTGTCGCGGGCCGTCGAGGAGATCCTGTATCCGGCCATGGAGGACTTCCAGCTCGACATCATCGTTGGCAAAGGTCCGGCCGCGTCCAGTATCCGCCTCACGCTGCCGCCGTTCACGCTGGTCGGAGCGACCACTCGTACGGGAATGATCACCGGGCCCTTGCGCGACCGCTTCGGCCTCGTCGCCCGGCTGGACTATTACGCCGACGACGAGCTGGAAGCCATCGTCCGTCGTGCCGCCGGCATCCTGCACGTGCGAATCTCACAGGAAGGTGCATGGGAAATCGCGCGTCGCTCGCGTGGCACTCCGCGTATCGCCAATCGACTGCTCCGCCGCGTGCGCGACTTCGCTGAGGTTCGCGGCGATGGCACCATCGCCGAGTCGACCGCCCGCGAGGGTCTGAAGGTGTTCGGCGTCGACGAGCGCGGCCTCGACAAGGTCGACCGCGCGATTCTCAACGCCATCTGCCAGCAGTTCGCTGGCGGCCCTGTCGGCCTCAGCACGGTCGCAATCAGTGTGGGTGAGCAGCCCGAGACTGTGGAAGACATGTACGAGCCGTTCCTCATCCAGCAAGGTCTGTTGGCCCGAACGCCGCGTGGCCGTATCGCCATGCCAGCTGCGTACGCGCACATGGGGCTGGCCGTGCCGAGTGTCGATCGGCCGCCGAATCTCTTTGAGTAACGGCCTATTTGAAGGCCTCTAGGCGGGCAGATAGAGACCGAGGAAGGCCATCGTCTTGGCCCAGGCGGCTTTGGCGGCGGACTCGTTGTAGAACATCTCGCTCTCGTGATTGTCGAAGGCGTGGCCCGCCTGCTCGACGTTGAGCACGAAACCTTCACGGCCAGCGATGGCGGCGCCGATTGCATCGACTCCTTCGTTCGGGATGTACGCGTCTTCGTTGCCAAAATGGAGGAGCGTGGGGCAGGTGACCTGGTCGATCATGCCCAGCATGTCGGGCACGCCCGAGCCGTAGTAGCTGACACACACGGACGGCTCAGCGTTGGCGGCCACTGCCCATGCCAGGGTGCCGCCAAGACAGAAGCCCATGACCGCTGGTGCAGTCTCGATGCCAGGCTGGGCGGCCAGGTGAGCGAGGGCGGCACTGCAATCACCGACGGCGGTGGGGAAGTCGAGCTGCCCGACCTTCTCCAAGCTGGCACCGAGGCCGGCGGCGTCGTGGCCAGCTTCCCAGTTGGGAGCGAAACGCCAGAAGACATCGGGTGCGCCGACGAGGTAACCGACGGCTGAGAGCCGCTCGGCGACAGCCCGGATGTACGGCCCGACGCCGAAGATTTCCTGGATCAGCAGTACGGCAGCCTTCGGTGGCTGATCGGGCGTCCAAATGTGGATGTCCATGTCGCCGGCGTCGCCGCAGGTCACTCGGTCGGTGCGAAGGGTGCTCATTTGCCCATGGTGCCACAGCTTCGCCAGCCATGCAGCATGAGGCTGACGCGGCGTTGTGCCATTAGCCTGAGAGGGCCATGACCGACGCCACTGACGCCCAGCACGCATCTTCCGGCGACGAGGTTCGCGACGAGCTTCCCGACGATCTCAATGCTCACGAGTACGCCGGGCCGTACGAGTTCCCCGACAACAGTCGTCGTCGCAAGCCCGGCGCGCTGTACCTCGCCTTCGCCGCACTGTGCATCGTGATGTGGCTGTGGAAGGGCGATTCCTCGGCACTGGTCAACAGCGGGTTCCTGTGGGGTGCGCTGCTGCTGGGTGTCGTGGGTCTGTTCTCGATCTCGTCGGGCTGGCGAATGAAGGTCGACGAGAAGCAAGCGCTGGTGGCCGCGCAAGGCGCCGTCGGTTTCGCCGTTGGTCACGCCTCCGCCCAGCAGGTGTGGCGCGGGCTGCGCAGTCGTCCGACGTGGCGCGTGCTGATCTACTCCGCCGAAGACCCGCCTCGCCGACGTGGGCTCGTGCTGGTTGATGCCGTCAACGGCAACGTGGTCGAGCACCTGACGCAGGAGAACCCCATCGAAGAGTGGGACATCTAGCGCCAGGTTCGAGTGCCTGTTAGTCGGCGTTGTCGCCGGCTGACTCGATCTGTCGAAGCAGTCGACCCAGCTCGAGACCGATCTCGCGCAGACGGTCAAGGGTCGTGTCATCCCACTCGTCGGCCGGGACTGCGTCAATTGCGTCGGCGATCGCCAGCGGGTCGGCGTTTGCGCCGACCAGTCGTCCCGACTCTCCGAGCAGTAAATGCACGCCGGCAGCTGGGTCGGAAGTGTGTTCGGGCGGCGTGTCAGCCTGCACTTCGCGGAGGCGACGCGGTAACGAGCGAAAGGTGACAACGAGGTCGTCGGGTGAAGTACTGGTCATCGCGCCATGCTGTCACGCCGTGTCAAGGCAGTGGTAGCACGGGCACGGAGCCGGGTGGCAAGGGGTAACCTCTGCAGCAATGTTCGACGGAAAGTTTCGAGTCCCGATCGACAAGGCGGTCAAGCCCATTGGGAATGGCTTGCGCCGCACTGGTCTCACGCCCGATCACCTGACGGTGATGGGTCTGCTGGTCGCGGTTGGGGCGGCGGTCGCGATTGGCGCCGGTTGGCTGCGGGTGGGCATGGCGCTGGTCATCCTGGCCGCGCTTCCTGATCTGCTCGATGGGGCGCTGGCGAAGGCCTCGAACTCATCCAGCCAACGTGGCGCCTTCTTCGACTCCACGATCGACCGCTTCGCCGACGCACTGCTGTTTGGTGGTGTGGCGTGGTACTTCGCCGCTGGCGATCACCCGCTGATGGCGATGTTGCCGTTCTCTGTAATGGCCCTCAGTTCGGTGATCAGCTACATGCGAGCCAAAGCCGAGTCATTGGGCCTCGACGCCAAGGGCGGCATCATGGAGCGCGCCGAGCGCATCATTGCGTTGCTGCTCGGCCTGGTCTACGAGCCGCTACTGATTCCGATTCTGTGGATCACGCTGGCACTCACAGCCGTCACGGCCGTGCAGCGCTTCGTAAAGGTCTGGAAGCAGGCTGCCGTGGCGCCAGTGACTGCCGAGCGCATCGAGCTGCGGCGCAGCCGTCGTGAGAGTCGTCGAGTTGTCCGCATCGAGCGCCGCCACACGGTTATCTCGCGCGCCACGGGCCGTACGTCCAGTCGTCGTGACTGACGACTATTCGGCGGCTGCGTCCAGCCGCAAAAAGATCACCGATGCAGCGACCGTCGGGTCGTACCGACTGGGCGCGCTCGCGGCCAAGCTGATGCCTGGCCCGGTGGCAGCAGCGGCGGCTACGTCCTTGGGCTTCGGTGCCAGCTTCTCCAGTCCGGCAAAACGGGCGATGATCGAGCGACACCTCAAGCGGGTGAACCCGAAGCTGCGCGGTCCATCGCTGCGGGTCGCGGCGCACCAGGCGTTCGATAGCTATGCCCGCTACTACGTGGAGAGCTTTCGGCTGCCGTCGCTCAGTAAGCGCACCGTGGATCGCAACTTCACCGTCGACGGCTTCGAGCACATCACCGATGCGTTAGAGCTGGGCAATGGCTGCATCTTCGCGCTGCCACACCTGGGCGGCTGGGAGTGGGCCGGCCGCTGGATGACCGACCAGGGCTACAAGTTGACGGTGGTTGTCGAGGCGCTCGAGCCGCCGGAGCTGTTCGAGTGGTTCGCCGACCTGCGCAAGGAACTCGGCATGACTGTCGTGCCCACTGGACCCAAGGCGGGGCCGGCTGTGTTGAAGGCGTTGCGCGAGAACCAGATCGTGTGCCTGCTGTGCGACCGCGACCTGGACAAGAACGGGGTCGAGGTGGAGTTCTTCGGAGAGAAGACCACGCTGCCCGCCGGCCCGGCGACGCTTGCGCTGCGAGTGGGCTCGCCGATTCTGCCCGTCGGTTGCTACTTCACGTCCGCCTACAACGGCCACCACGCCGCCGTGCGCCCGCCGCTCTCTCTGGCTCGGACAGGCGGCTTACGCGACGACGTGGCCCGCATCACCCAGAACCTCGCCTACGAGCTCGAGTTCCTCATCCGCCGCGCCCCCGAGCAGTGGCATCTCTTCCAACCCAACTGGCCCAGCGACCCCGGCTATTGACATAACTGCAGCTGGACGACAGCCAGACGGGCTATTTCACCCTTGAACGCGGGTATGGCCCGCCTCTGCCGAACGGGGCTGAGACGGGCCAATGAACACCCTTGATGGATCAGGGAGCCGGTGCGCCTGCGCACAGCGCCTTCACCTCTGCTCCTGGCGGCGCAAACAGATTCGAGCGGATACCTAGCACCGTGTTGAGGTAGCTGATCACCTCGCCTGGGCTGTCCCAAGTCCCAGTTCCAGGGCCGCTCGGATCGACGATGCCGTCCGGCTGGCCGCCGCAACGCGCCGCATCGGCTGCGCCGCTCATACCCGTGAACCCCAGCAACGCGCCTGCGGTCACCGCAATTGCAATTCGATTCTTCCTCATCTGAAACCTCTGCTCTCGAAGGTGAAGCCCCGACGTGGACACCACGGATCGAATTGTCATTCGCGGTCCGACAAGCGTCTGTGATTCGGATCACAGACGCCCAACGTCACACCGTGCCGCCTGGCTGCTGAGTCTGCTTCCGACTCCTGCGAACGACGGAGAACGCATCACGCGCCGGCGTCACTCGTGCGCTAGTTCTTGCCGATTCCTTAAGTTACTCTTCAGGGTTTCGTGCTGCCGTGCCGATGACTCCTCGAAGTCAAACAATGCGACAACGGGAGAAAAATGATGAAGGCGAATCTGTGGCGTTCACGATGGTCAGCGGCAGGCGCCGCGCTGGCGGTCACGGTCGGGGGTGGCGGAATGTTCTCTGCGTCTGCCGCACCGTCTAGCACTGCATCGGCATTTGTGGCGCTGGCCCCGCAGCGAATCTTGGACACACGTTCGAGTGCAAGCGTGGTACGAACCCTTGTCCCGGGTCAGACCATCACGGTCTCGCTCGCTGACGAATTGCCCGCTGACGCCGACGCTGCTGCCATCAACCTGACGGTGATTGACGGAACAAAGGTCTCGTGTCTCACGGTCTGGCCGACGGGCACTGACATGCCGGACGCGAGTTCGATCAACTGGGACGGCCCGTCCGCCAGTGCGAACTCCACGACGACCAAGCTCGGTGGTGACCGCCAGTTCCAGGTGAACAACGCATTCGGAACGGTCAACGTCATTATTGACCTTGTGGGGTACTACGTCCCGGCCGCCGGCGGCGGGGCGCCAGGGCCGCAAGGACCCAAGGGTGACACAGGAGCCGACGGCGCGGACGGTGCTGATGGTGTCGACGGTATCGATGGTCTGCCCGGCGCTGACGGTGCCGATGGTACCGACGGCATCGATGGTCTGCCCGGCGCTGACGGAGTGGACGGTCTTCCCGGCGCTGACGGCGACGATGGTGTCGACGGACAGCCGGGTACGCCCGGTGCGAATGGTGTCGATGGTACGAATGGAGTCGATGGTACGAATGGAGTCGATGGTACGAATGGAGTCGACGGCGCTGATGGCACCGCTGGAACTGACGGTGACGATGGTCTGCCCGGTACGCCCGGTGTCGACGGTCTGCCCGGAGCGGTGGGCCCAGTTGGTCCCCAGGGTGACCCCGGCCCCGCGGGGCCGGCGGGAACGCCCGGCGGCATCACGGGCCTGGAATACATCACTTCCACCTTCAGTGCTGACGGCGGCCAGGACTCCGGCTCTGCGTCGTGCACCGTGGGCAAGAGCATCATCGGTGGCGGGTTCTCGTCGAGCACGATCGGGAAGGACACTCCTCTGATTGCCGCCTCTCAGCCCGGGGTCGGCGGTACAGGCTGGTTCGTGTCCGCCTCTCGCGTCAACAATCAGACTTCGGTCATCACGGTCTACGCAATCTGCGCATAGTCCATTCACGACTGACTCTGAAGTGTCGGCCCGGGCCAGGCCCGGGCCGACGCATAAGTTCTGACCATCTCGGAGGTGAACGCCTGACGCGATGCACGAAACGGCAGTCGGCTATTTGTCGCTACCGCTTGTCGATCCTGCGGTTGGAGGTGTTCGACCGCGACGGAGGAGGGCGAGTGCGCCCGTTGACCACCAGGCCCAAGCGACGAGAACGGGTTGGAAGAACAGGCGGTTGCGTCTGGCGCTGTCGGAGTCGAGACCGAAGGCGTCGTTGCCATCGATGAACTGGCTGATGTTGCCGGGGAAGACTGCGATGAAGAAGAGTCCCACGGCAAGACCGAGAAGAGCCCGGTGCCGTCGTACGAAGATGAGTGCTAGACCGAGGGCAATTTCGACAAGGCCGGACAAGATGACGACGAGATCCTTGTCGAGCCCGACCCAGTCGGGCACCTGAGCCTGGAAGTCGGTGCGAGACGACGTCAGATGCCCCACCCCGGCAAAGATCAACGCGCCGCCGAGCACGACCCGCGCAATGGTTCGCGCGAGATCCATCCGAGAGCGAGCCATGTGCCCACCGTAAGCGACCCTGGATCACCCGTGCACAATCGCACGTGTCGCGTGTCTACCCGGAGTT